>NZ_JBFBCG010000001.1:0-276099 GCF_040683105.1 Streptomyces sp. NPDC051020
CGGGTGGGGGCCCTGGTCCGGTCGGGGGCGGAGGCTCGCCCCGATACTGGGCGTATCGGGGCGAGCCCGACAACGCAGCGAGCGTGCGTGCCAGACGCCGCCCGGCAGGCGGGACTTTCGAAACACGCCTAGTGCCCTAGCGCGGCTGGCAGGCGGGGCACCAGAAGAGGTTGCGGGCTGCCAGGTCCGCCGTGCGGACCTCCGTGCCGCAGATGTGGCACGGCTGGTGCGTCCGGCGGTACACGTACACCTCGCCCCCGTGATCGTCCACCCGCGGCGCGCGGCCCATCGCCTCGGGAAGGTGCTCGGGGCGGACCGTGTCGATGCGGTTGTTCCGCACACCCTCGCGCATCAGCATCACCAGGTCGTCCCACATCGCGTCCCACTCCGCGCGGGTGAGGTCCTTGCCCGGCCGGTACGGGTCGATGCCGTGGCGGAAGAGGACCTCGGCGCGGTAGACGTTGCCGACGCCGGCGATGACCTTCTGGTCCATCAGCAGGGCGGCGACGGTGATGCGGCTGCGCGAGATCCGCTGCCAGGCGCGTTCGCCGTCCTCGTCGGTCCGTAGCGGGTCCGGGCCCAGCCGGTCGTGTATCGCGCGCTTCTCGGGTTCCGTGATCAGGGCGCAGGTGGTCGGACCGCGCAGATCCGCGTGGTGTTCGTCGTTGGCCAGGCGCAGGCGGACCGTGTCGGTGGGCGGCGGTACCGGTGCCGTACCGAAGTGGAGCTTGCCGAACAGTCCCAGGTGGATGTGGACCCAGCCGAAGTCCTCGAAACCGAGGAACAGGTGCTTGCCGTGCGCATCGACGCCGGTGAACGCACGGCCGTCGAGGAGCGCCGCACTGTCCGAGAATCTGCCCTGCGGGCTGCTCACCCGCACCGGCCCGCCCACGAACCGGTCGCGATGGTCCGCGGCCAGGCGGTGGATCGTGTGTCCCTCGGGCACGGCGGTGGCTCTCCTCGGTCGGGTCGGGACATGGCTGTGCCGCCGGGCGGGCCGGCGGCACAGGGGATGTGGGGCGGTCAGCCCTGCTGCGGGTGGTGGGCGGGGATCGGGGGAAGCTCGCCCGTCGTCTCGTACGCCGTCAGCATCTCAATACGACGGGTGTGACGCTCCTCACCGGAGTACGGCGTGGCGAGGAAGATCTCGACGAACTTCGTCGACTCGTCCACCGTGTGCATCCGGCCACCGATGGCCACCACGTTGGCGTTGTTGTGCTCGCGGCCGAGCGCGGCGGTCTGCTCGCTCCAGGCGAGTGCGGCGCGTACGCCCTTCACCTTGTTGGCGGCGATCTGCTCACCGTTGCCGGAGCCGCCGATCACGATGCCGAGGCTGCCCGGGTCCGCGGCCGTCCTCTCGGCGGCGCGGAGGCAGAACGGCGGGTAGTCGTCCTGGGCGTCGTAGATGTGGGGGCCACAGTCGACTGCTTCGTGGCCCTGGGCCGTGAGCCACTGGACGAGGTGGTTCTTGAGTTCGAAGCCGGCATGGTCGGAGCCGAGGTACACGCGCATGTTCCGAGTGTGGCATGCGCGGCGCCGGGTAGCCGTCATCGGGGTCGGGACCCTCCGGGCCGGCCGGAGCTGCCGAACCCTTGTGCGGGGTGTGTGGGAAATCCCACTCGGACCGATCCGGAAGAGGGGGTTCCGCTTCCGGGGTTTCGCAGGCTTCAATGCTGAGACTCCGCCGCCGCACCACCGTGCAGCGGCACAACCACGGAACTGAGTGATCCAAAACATAAGGATTCGATCCATGACGCAGACGACTCTGGCAGGGCCGGGCCACCAGCCCGGCGAGCCGGACCAGGCGGACAAGCCGGGCTCCTCCGACGGGCTCCAGGCCGGTCTCAAGAACCGGCACCTCTCGATGATCGCCATCGGCGGGGTGATCGGCGCCGGCCTCTTCGTGGGCTCCGGCGCAGGTATCGCCGCCGCGGGACCCGCCATCCTGCTGTCGTACGCGCTGGTCGGCCTCATGGTCGTCTTCGTGATGCGGATGCTCGGCGAAATGGCCGCGGCCCGTCCGAGCTCGGGCTCCTTCTCCGCATACGCCGACCAGGCCCTCGGCCGCTGGGCCGGCTTCTCGATCGGCTGGCTGTACTGGTTCTTCTGGGTCGTGGTGCTCGCCGTCGAAGCCACGGCGGGTGCCAAGATCCTGGAGAGCTGGGTGCCGGGCGTCCCGCAGTGGGCGTGGGCGCTGATCGTGATGGTCGTGCTCACCGCGACGAACCTGGTCTCGGTCTCTTCGTACGGAGAGTTCGAGTTCTGGTTCGCCGGGATCAAGGTCGTGGCGATCGGCGCGTTCGTCGTCGTCGGGCTGCTCGCCGTCTTCGGGCTGCTGCCCGGTTCGGACAACCCCGGCTCGGGCCTCGCGCATCTCACGGACACCGGCGGGTTCTTCCCCAAGGGGCCGGGCGCCATCCTCACCGGTGTGCTGATGGTCGTCTTCTCATTCATGGGCAGCGAGATTGTGACGCTGGCGGCCGGCGAGTCGGAGAACCCGCAGCGCGCCGTCCAGAAGGCCACCAACAGCGTGATCTGGCGGATCGCCGTCTTCTACCTGGGCTCGATCTTCGTCGTGCTGACGCTGCTGCCGTGGAACGACCCGTCGATCCTCAAGGACGGCAGCTATGTCGCCGCACTGAACTCGATCGGCATCCCGCACGCCGGCCAGGTGATGGACGTCATCGTGCTGACGGCCGTGCTGTCCTGCCTCAACTCCGGCCTCTACACGGCCTCGCGGATGGCGTTCTCGCTCGGCGGCCGCGGTGACGCGCCGAAGGCGTTCGCCCGGACGAACAAGCGGGGCGTGCCGCAGGCGGCCATCCTGTCCTCCGTCGTCTTCGGCTTCGTCGCCGTGTTCTTCAACTACCAGTGGCCGGACACCGTCTTCCAGTTCCTGCTGAACTCGTCCGGTGCCGTCGCCCTGTTCGTCTGGCTGGTCATCTGCTTCACCCAGCTGCGCATGCGGGGCATCATCCTGCGCGAGTCGCCGGAGAAGCTGGTCGTACGGATGTGGCTCTTCCCGTATCTGACCTGGGCGACCATCGCGATGATCTCGTTCGTGCTGGTCTACATGCTGACCGACGACAGCGGCCGTGAGCAGGTGCTGCTCTCGCTGCTCGTCGCGGCGGTCGTGGTGGCGATCGCGCTGGTACGTGAGGTCCGGCAGCGCAGGAGCGGAGCGGTCACGGCGGACGCGACCGCCGACGCCTGACCGAGCCCGTCCCTGCACGCTCCGGCCCGGACCTCGTCGGCACCATCGATGCCGACGAGGTCCGGGCCGCCGTCGTGTATGCCGCCGCCCGCGGACTGCCTGTCGCCGTCCGGGCCACCGGGCACGGTCTGGCCGGCGCCGCCGAAGGCGGGGTGCCGATCGGCACGCGCCGGATGGACGACGTACGCGTCGACGCCGCCGCCGCGCACCGCCTCGCCCCGCTGAACGGCTCCGCGCCCGGCGTCGGCGCCGTCTCGTACCCGCTGGGCGGCGGACTCGGAGTGCTGGGCCGTACGTTCGGGTATGCCGGCGGCGGGTACGGGGGATTCCACGGCGAGCGGACGCGGAAGAGGCCCGCCGGTGTGGTGTCGCAGTACGACCCGGCGGGCCTCTTCGGAGAGGTTGACGAAAGCGCCCAATCAGCCGCGGCGGCCGACGAGCTTCCAGGCGGCGGGCAGCGCGCCCATCGCCAGGGCCGCCTTCAGCGCGTCACCGAGCAGGAACGGCACCAGGCCCGCCGCGATCGCGGCGCTCGCCGACATCCCCGTGGAGAGCGCCAGGTACGGGACACCGACCGCGTAGATGATCGCGGAGCCGAGCACCATCGTGCCCGCCGTGCGCAGCACCGAGCGGTCGCCGCCGCGGCGGGCGAGGCCGCCGACCACGGTGGCGGCGAGCAGCATGCCGAGGACGTAACCGAACGAGGCACCGCCCGCGCCGGAGCTGCCGCCCGCGAACCACGGCATGCCGGCCATGCCGACGAGCGCGTACACGGCCAGGGAGAGGAAGCCGCGGCGGGCGCCGAGGGCGGTGCCGACGAGGAGCGCGGCGAAGGTCTGGCCGGTGACGGGGACCGGGGAGCCGGGGACCGGGACGGCTATCTGGGCCGCGATGCCGGTGAGCGCGGCGCCGCCGACGACCAGGGCCGTGTCGACGGCGTAGCGGTGCCGGGCTGCGGGCAGCAGGTCGGCGAGGACCGCTCCGGTACGGACGGGGGCGGCGGCAGCAGTGCTCATCGGGACTCCGCGGTGGTGAGGGCAGGTGGGGACAGACTGAGGCTGACGTTAGCCCACGGGTTAACGCTCGATCACCATCAGCCGCCCACAAAGCGGCGCTTGACGGCTTGGTGGGTTTTGCACAAAGGCCGGTGAGCAAGGACACAACGGCGTGATGCTTGTCACTGAGGTGAGGGCGTTAAAGGGGCTATCCGGCAGGCTGGGCCTTGCAACGTGAGACTGTAGGTTCTCCATAAGAGGGTCCCCTCCCCCCAGCTACCGGACCCGTTGAATGATCCGAGAGTGATCCGCACCCCCATGCACGACGCCCCTCCCCCCACGGAGCCCAGGCAGCCGGAACCGCTGGCGCACGGGCTGAAACAGCGCCATCTGACGATGCTCGGACTGGGTGGGGTGATCGGCGCCGGGCTCTTCGTGGGTTCGGGCGCCGGGATCGCCGTCGCGGGCCCGGCCATCGTCGTGTCGTATCTGATCGCGGGCGGCCTCGCGATGCTGGTGATGCGGATGCTCGGCGAGATGTCGGCCGCGATGCCTGCCTCCGGTTCGTTCTCCGTCCATGCGGAGCGGGCGCTCGGCCGGTGGGCCGGGTTCAGTGTGGGCTGGCTGTACTGGTTCCTGCTGGTGATCGTCCTCGCCGTGGAGGCGACCGCTGCCGCGACGATCGCCCATGGCTGGGTGCCGGCCGTGGCCCAGTGGGCCTGGGTGCTGGTGTTCATGGTGGTGTTCACCGTCGCCAATCTGACCGCGGTGAAGAACTTCGGCGAGTTCGAGTTCTGGTTCGCCGCGCTCAAGGTCGCCGCGATCGTGCTCTTCCTCGTGCTCGGACTGCTGGCCATTTTCGGCCTGCTCCCGGACACGGATCCGGTAGGACTGACCAACCTGACCGGCCAGGGCGGATTCCTGCCGAACGGCTGGACCGGGGTCGTGTCCGGTGTCCTGACCGTCGCCTTCGCGTTCGGCGGACTGGAGGTCGTGACGATCGCGGCGGCCGAGACCGACGATCCGGCGCGCGCGGTGGGACGCGCCGTGCGCAGCGCGGTCGTGCGCATCCTCTTCTTCTACGTCGGGTCGATGCTGGTGATCGTGACGGTGCTGCCGTGGACCGCGCAGCAGGCCGGGCTGAGCCCGTACGTCAAGGTCCTGGACACGATCGGGGTGCCGTCGGCCGGGCAGATCATGAACATCGTGGTGTTCGTGGCGTTGCTCTCCGCGCTGAACGCCAACCTCTACGGCTCGTCCCGGATGATCTTCTCGCTGGCCGAACGCGGCGAGGGGCCGCGCGGGCTGCTCAAGGTGTCGGGCGGCCAGGGCGGCGAGGGCGGAGTGCCACGGCGCGCGGTGCTCGCCTCGGTCGCCTTCGGCTTCGTCTCCGTACTCCTCAATCTGAAGTGGCCCGACTCCGTCTTCCTGTATCTGCTCAACTCGGTGGGCGCGGTGCTGCTGTTCGTATGGGGGCTGATCGCCGCGTCCCAACTGCGGCTGCGCCGCCGTATCGAACGGGAGGCGCCCGAGGCCCTGACGCTGCGGATGTGGTTCTTCCCCTGGCTGACCTGGCTGACCCTGGTCGCGCTGGCGGCCGTGCTCGTGCTGATGCTGACCGATGAGGTGGCGCGGCCGCAGGTGCTGTGGTCGGCGGGGGCGACCGGCCTGATGCTGCTCGTGGCTCTGGCGCGGGAGGTGCGGGACCGGCGCCGGGGTTGACGGGACGGAGCTGTCGCGGGTGCGTACGCGCGCGTGCACCATGTGTGAGCCCAGTGCCCGGATAGCGGACAGCTATTCCCTGTGAGCGGGGGGCGCGGACAGACTGTTGGCCTCGTCCACCGTCTCACCTACCGAACAGAGCACGTCCATGTCTCGGACCTCCGCGTCTCCCCCCACCGTCGGCTCCGATGTCTCCGCAGCCCCGGTCGACTCCGCCCTCACCCATGGACTCAAGCAGCGCCATCTGTCGATGATCGCCCTCGGCGGTGTCATCGGTGCCGGGCTGTTCGTCGGTTCCGGCGCCGGTATTGCCTCCGCCGGGCCCTCGATCGTCCTCGCCTACGCCATCTCCGGACTGCTGGTCATGTTCGTGATGCGCATGCTCGGCGAGATGTCCGCCGCCAATCCGGCATCCGGCTCGTTCTCCGTCCATGCGGAACGGGCGATCGGACCGTGGGCGGGATTCACCGCCGGGTGGGCGTTCTGGGTGCTGCTCTGTGTCGCCGTCGGCCTTGAGGGGATCGGCGCCGCGAAGATCGTCACCGGCTGGCTGCCCGGCACCCCGGAGTGGGCCTGGGTCGCGCTGTTCATGGCGGTCTTCCTCGGCACGAACCTGGCCGCCGTGAAGAACTTCGGCGAGTTCGAGTTCTGGTTCGCCGCGCTCAAGGTCGCCGCGATCACGCTCTTCCTGGTGCTGGGTGTGCTGGCGATCCTCGGCGTGCTGCCCGGCACGGACGCCCCCGGCCTTGCCAATCTCACCAGCGACGGCGGGTTCCTGCCGAACGGCTCCAACGGCTTCATCATCGGGCTGCTGGCCTCGGTCTTCGCGTACGGCGGTCTGGAGACGGTCACCATCGCCGCGGCCGAGTCCGAGAACCCGGTACGGGGTGTCGCGAAGGCGGTGCGGACGGCGATGTGGCGGATCGCGCTGTTCTACGTCGGTTCGATGGCGGTCATCGTCACGCTCGTGCCGTGGGACGACCCGAAGGTCGCCACGGTCGGCCCGTTCTACGCGACCCTCGACCACCTCGGCATCAGCGGCGCCGCGGAGATCATGAATGTGGTCATCCTGGTCGCGCTGCTCTCCGCGATGAACGCGAACATCTACGGCGCCTCGCGCATGGCCTGCTCACTGGTCGCCCGCGGCCAGGGCCCGCAGCGGCTCGGCAGGGTCACCTCCGGGGTGCCCCGCAACGCGGTTCTCGTCTCGTCCGTCTTCGGTTTCCTCTGCGTGCTGCTCAGCTACTGGCGGCCGGACGATGTCTTCCCCTGGCTGCTCAACATGATCGGCGCGGTGATCCTGGTCGTCTGGATCTTCATCGCGGCCTCGCAGCTGGTGCTGCGTACCCGGCTGGAGCGCGAGGCGCCCGAGAAGCTGGTGGTACGGATGTGGCTGTTCCCGGTGGGGACGGTGCTGGCGCTGCTGGCCATGGCCGGCATCTTCCTGCTGATGCTGGGCCGGCCCGAAACGCGTGACCAGCTGCTGGCGACCGGTCTGCTGACCGCCGTACTCATCGTGATCGGTGTCGTACGACAGCGGCGGGCCGCGGCCGTCAGGCGCTGACGTCGGGTGCACACGGCACATTGAGGGAGAGCAGCGCGCCGCCCTCCTCCCCCAGCCGCACCTCGCTCACCGCCGCGTTCCGCAGCTGCGGAAAGACGCGGCGGTAGGCGCCGAGCGGGATCGACAGCAGTTCGCACAGCACCAGCCGCAGCAGCGTGTTGTGCGCGACGACGAGGACCCGCTGCCCCGGATGGCCGGCCGCGATCCGGCGCAGCGCCATCGTTCCCCGGGCCGCCGCCACGCGCGGGTCCTCGGCCCCGGGGAAGGCGTTGATCACCGGGTCGGCCCGGAACGCCTCCGCCCGTTCCGGGTCCTCGGCGGCGAACTCGGCGAGGGTGCGCCCCTCCACCGTCCCGAAGTCGCACTCCCGCAGATCGGGTTCGCGTCCGGGTACGAGGTCGAGCGCCCAGCAAGCGGGTTGGGCGGTCTCGATGGCGCGGGTGGCGGTCGACGTCCAGATCGCGTCGACCCGGTGTCGCAACGCCCACTGCGCCAACTGTTCGGCCTGGCGGCGCCCCTCGTCGGTGAGGGCTACGTCACTGACCCCGGCGTAGCGGTTCTCGGCGTGCCACACGGTCTGTCCATGCCGGGCGAGGAACAAGGCGGTCGGGCTGGTGGTCATCGACTCTCCGTTCGCGACCGGGCGTGGATGGCGAGCACTCCGGACAGCCGGCCCCGCCGTTCCGGTTCGTCCACCAGCTTGAGGTACGGCTCCGTGTGGCGGGCGGTGCGCGCGGGGCCGGGGCGCAGGATCTGCCGGATTCCGGCCAAGTGGCCCGCGGGTCGCGGGCGAGGGCGTGCACCGACGAGGTGAGCACCACCCGCGTCCGGCACCGGCGCCGGCATCCCTGCACCACAGGACCCTTTCCTCCTGCTAGCCTGCACTTGCATATAGGTTGCAATAACAATAGGAAAGCAGCTGGAGGGTTTGCCCTATGGCCACGTACACGCTCCCGGAACTCCCGTACGACTACGCGGCGCTCGAACCGGTCATCAACCCGCAGATCATCGAGCTCCACCACGACAAGCACCACGCCGCCTACGTCAAGGGCGCCAACGACACCCTGGAGCAGTTGGAGGAGGCGCGCGCCAAGGAGGCCTGGGGAGCGATCAACGGGCTTCAGAAGAACCTCGCGTTCCACCTCTCCGGCCACATCCTGCACTCGATCTACTGGCACAACATGAGCGGTGACGGCGGCGGCGAGCCCCTCGCGGCGGACGGCGTCGGCGACCTCGCGGACGCGATCACGGAGTCGTTCGGCTCGTTCGCCGGCTTCAAGTCCCAGCTGACGAAGGCTTCGGCCACCACGCAGGGCTCCGGCTGGGGCGTCCTCGCGTACGAGCCGGTCAGCGGAAAGCTGATCGTCGAGCAGGTCTACGACCACCAGGGCAATGTCGGCCAGGGCTCCGTCCCGGTCCTGGTCTTCGACGCCTGGGAGCACGCCTTCTACCTCCAGTACAAGAACCAGAAGGTCGATTTCATCGAAGCCATGTGGCGTGTCGTCAACTGGCAGGACGTGGCGAAGCGTTACGCAGCCGCAAAGGAACGCGCCGACGTGCTGCTGCTCGCCCCCTGACGGGGAGGCGCATGAACGTCCTGCCTCGTGATCGTCTTCTCAACCTTCACCGGGCAGGCGGACGAAGGGGGGCCCTCACCTGGACGTGACAGGCGAGGGTCCTTCTGTCATGGTGCGCGGCAGGAGGTGGGGTGCGGGCGGTCTGCTCGATGTCGTCGACCTCGGTCCACCGCGCCGGCGTTACGACGCCTTCCCGGCTCGAATGCAAGTGAGTTCCCAAAAGAAACTTACCTCGTGCGAGACGAATGCGATGATGGGCGCCATGAGTCTCGCCCCGGCCGACCCCACCGTCCTGCACCCGATGCCGGGCCAGCCCCGGGTCGTTCAGCTGAAACCCCTGGTGAAGTCCGAGCTGATCGAGGTGGGGGACTACTCGTACTACGACGACCCCGACGACGCGACCGCTTTCGAGACCCGCAACGTGCTGTACCACTACGGCCCGGAGAAGCTCGTCATCGGGAAGTTCTGCGCGCTGGGGACCGGAGTGCGGTTCCTCATGAACGGCGCCAACCACCGGATGGACGGCCCGTCCACCTTCCCCTTCCCCACCATGGGCGGCTCCTGGGCCGAGCACTTCGACCTGCTGACCGGGCTGCCGGGCCGGGGCGACACGGTCATCGGCAACGACGTCTGGTTCGGCTACAACTCCATGGTGATGCCCGGCGTACGGATCGGGCACGGCGCGATCATCGGCGCCGGCGCGGTCGTCACCGGTGACGTCCCCGACTACGGCATCGTCGGCGGCAATCCGGCCAAGCTGATCCGTACCCGGTACGACGACAAGACCATTGCCCGGCTTCTCGCCATCGCCTGGTAGGACTGGCCCACCGAGCACCTCACCCGACACATCCGCACCATCATGTCCGGCAGCGTCGACGACCTCGAAGCGGCTGCCCCGGAGGGGACATCGTGACGATCACCGTTCGAGAGCTCACCTACTACCCGGTCAAGGGCTGCGCCGGTACCACGGTCGATTCCGCACAGGTCCTCGGGACCGGCCTCGAACACGACCGGACGTTCATGGTGGTGGACGCGGCGGACGGTGCGTTCCGCAGCCAGCGCACGCATCCTTCGATGGCCGCGATCAGGGTCGAAGTCCTGGAAGCCGGGGCGGCGTTGGCCCTGTCCGCCGAGGGCGTCGAACCACTCCGCCTGAAGGTCGACCGGGACGGCCCGCGCCGCGAGGTGAGCATGTTCGACCGCCCGCTCGGCGCGGCCGCCGACCAGGGGGACGAGGTCGCGGAATGGTTCTCCGACGCGCTCGGAGCCAAGTCCCGCCTGGTACGGGTGGCGCCCGGCTTCGACCGGGACGGCTGGGGTGAGACCCCCGGCAAGGTCAACTTCGCGGACGCGCACGCGGTGCTGGTCGCCTCGACGGCCTCCCTGGACGGCCTCAACGCCCGCATCGCCACCCGGGGCGACGCCGCGCCAGTGCCGATGGACCGCTTCCGCCCCAACATCGTCCTGACCGGCAACGACGAACCGCACTTCGAGGACCGGGTTCGCCGGATGATCCTCGGTTCCGTGGAACTCGCCTATTCGGTACGGGCGATGCGGTGCAACGTCCCGCTCGTCGACCAGCGCACCGGCCGCCGCGCGGGCCCGGAACCGGTCCGGACCCTCGCGACGTACCGGCGCGAGCCGGAGTACAAGAACAAGGTGAGCTTCGGCGCGAAGAACGCGGTGGTCTGCGAGGGCGTGGTGACCGTCGGGGACACGGTCGAGGTCGCGGAGTGGCTCAGCCGGTGAAGGCCCCGGCCTTCACCCCGTCGATGAACGCGGCCCATCCGGCGGGGGCGTAGAACTGGAGCCCGCCGTCACGGTTCTTGCTGTCCCGGACGACGCGGCCACCGTCGGCGGTGTGGGCGACCTCGACGCAGTCCTGCTGCCCAGCGCGCGCCCCGTGCGGACCTTGCCCACCTGCTCCGGCTCCGGCTCCGTCACCGCGAGACGACGGCCAGGGCGAGCTTTCCCATCGTCGGGCGCTCCCGGTAGCGGGCGATGACAGGCCCCAGGTCGGCCGGGTCCACCGCCCGCCGCGCGCCGCCCCCGTTGTCCTGATCCACCACGACCTGTCCCCTGATGTGCCGTCACATGAATGCCGTTCCAGGTGAGTTCGGCACGGTCACAGCCGCTCTTCACCGCATGGCTCCGATATTTCGCCCCGCAGCCTATGCCCGCCCCGGGCGATGGGAAGTTCACACCCCCTCTCCCTCTCCCGCTGGGCCTCCACCAGCACATCACCCACGTCCGTACGGAAGTACAGCACCGACCGCCCGGCCCTTCGGCGGCCCGCCAGGCCGCTGTCCAGCAGGACCTTGAGGTGGCGGCCGACCGATCCCAGTCCCTGGCCGGTCAGGGCCACCAGCTGGGTGGTGCTCTTCGGGCTGGAGAGGAGGACGAGGACCGCCGCCCGCGCGGGGCCGAGCAGGCGGCCCAGGCTGTCGGGCACCCGCGCCCTCCCCGTATCGGCCAGGGCGCCCGAACACGGGTAGACGACCGCGTACCGCTCGGCGTCATCGTCCCAGGAGACCCAGCCTGTGCGCTGGGTGACTGGCACGAACAGCAGCCGCACACCGGACAGTTGCTTCGGCGGGTAGTCGTGCGCGTTGATCTGGAGCCGGCTCCCGCCGAGCCACCGCATTCCCGGGCGCAGCCCGCTCAGGGCGGCGGCCCAGCCGCCCTGGCTCAGCTGTCCGGTCCTCGCGACGATGTCCGCCTCGATGATCCGGCGGCGGCGCGGCCAGTCCGGCAGTACGGTCCGGTGCCAGACCCAGTGCAGTACGTCGGCGGCGCGCTGCGCCAGGTCGTCGCGGTCCAGGAGGGCCGGCAGCGGAGCGCCGCCGAGGGACACCTCCAGATCCGCTCGGGCGCGCTCGGACGTGGTCGCCCGGACGGGTGCCAGCTCGTCCTCGAAGGACGGTGCGCCCTCGCCCGTCGGTGTGGGGGTGATGAAGTCCGCGTTCCAGCTCCCGCCGAGCGCCGCGGGTATGAGGCGGGCGGCGACCTGGTCAGCGGCCTGCCGGGCCCGGTAGGCGGGCAGATGAACGTCGAGCCAGGCCCGTTCGCCAGGATGCTCGGCCCGTCCCCTTTCCAGGGCGTTCAGGGCGGAGATGGCCTCGGCGAGCGGCGAGACGACGAACCGGCTCCCCGCGAGCGTGTCCGTGTTGATCTGCCACCAGCCCATGACGTTTCGCCTCCCCGCGAAACATTAACGGTCGCCGCGGGCGACGTCCGAGACTCCCCGCATGCGCACCTACCGGGAACTCTTCCGCGCCCCGCAGTTCGGACCGCTCTTCGCGACCAGTGCCGTACAGGTCGCGGGGTCGACGATGAGCGGGCTGGCCCTCGGCACCCTCGTCTACGCCGCGACCGACTCACCGCTGCTCGCCGCCCTGTCCATGTTCGGCTCCTCGCTCGCCCAGGTGATCGGAGCGACCGTGCTGATGTCGGCGGCGGACCGGCTGCCGCCACGGGCCGCGATGACCGGCATGGCGCTCGCCTTCGGGCTGGCCACCGCCGTACTCGCCGCCCCCGGGCTTCCGCTGCCGGCCGTCTTCGCGATCATCCTGACCGAGGGTGTGATCGCCGCCGTCGGCGGCGGGGTGCGGTACGGGCTGCTCAATGAGGTACTGCCCAAGGACGGTTATCTGCTGGGGCGTTCCGTACTCAACATGTGCGTCGGCCTGATGCAGATCGGCGGGTTCGCGCTCGGCGGCCTGCTGGTGACGACGCTGTCCGCGCGCGGCACGCTGCTGGTTGCGGCCGGCCTGTATCTGACCGGTGCGGCCGTCGCCCGGTTCGGGCTGGCCCGCCGTCCGCCGCGCGCCGCCGGGCGGCCGTCGGCCGCCGAGACGTGGCGGACCAACGCCGTTCTGTGGTCGTCAGGACCCCGGCGCCGGGTCTACCTCGCGCTCTGGGTGCCGAACGGGCTGATCGTCGGCTGCGAGTCGCTGTTCGTCCCGTACGCCCCCGAGCACGCGGGGCTGCTCTTCGCCTTCGCCGCGCTGGGGATGCTCATCGGGGACACCGTGGCGGGCCGGTTCGTCGCACAGCGCTGGCGGGGACGGCTGGCCATGCCGATGCTGCTGCTCCTGGCGGTCCCGTATCTGTTCTTCGCCGCGCGTCCGGCGCTGCCGCTCGCATTCGCTCTGGCCGCGCTCGCCTCGGTCGGGTTCTCGGCGAGCCTGCTGCTGCAGGAACGCCTGATGGCCCTGACCCCGAACGAGATCACCGGTCAGGCCCTCGGTCTGCACTCCTCCGGCATGCTCACCATGCAGGGCGTCGCGGCCTCGCTCGCGGGCGCCGTCGCGCAGTGGACGTCACCGGCGACGGCCATGACCCTGATGGCGGCGGCCTCTCTCGCGGTCACCCTGGCCCTAACCGCGGCCGGGCGCCGGGCCCCCGAGCCGGTCGAAGGAGGCCCCGTCCCCCGGCGGGAGGTCAGCGCGACGTGACGTCGTATTCCAGCAGCGGCAACTCGCGGCCGGGGATGGACCCGGACAGGGTCGCCCCGATCCGTACCGCACCCATCGCGAGGTAGAACGGCTCCGCGTTCGGGTCGGCGTCGATGGTCAGGCGTACGAAGCCGAGGCGGCGGGCCTCCGCCACGGTGTGCTCGAACAGGAGTCGGCCGATGCCCCGGCCCAGGGCGTCCGGGGCGACGAACATCATGCCGAGGGCGCCTTCGGGAGGGGCGCCGTCCAGGGTGGTGAAGCCCAGGACGCGGCCGTCCTCCTCGGCGACCGTCGTGCGGCGGCATTCGATGTCGGCCGGGTACATGGTCAGTTCGTCGCGGCAGGAGGCGAGGAACGCGTCGTCGTAACCCCAGTGACCCTTCGATGCCAGGGCCAGCTCGGTCAGCGCCCCGGCCTCGGACCTGCGTGCCGGTCGTACCTTCATGTCCGCCGGACTCCCTTCCCTCGGTGTACGGTTCGCCGCTCGCGCAGCTCCCACCCACTGAAGCACAGCGCGAGGACGAGCAGAGTCCCCCAGCGGAGGATGGCGGCGCCCCCGTTCGGAGCGCCCGGTGCGGGGAACAGGGCGGACCGGTCCGGCAGAAGGAGCGCCGTCACGAGCAGCAGGATCAGTGCCGGGGCCGCCAGCACACTGCCCGATCCGCCCGCCGAGTGCCGCAGCCCCAGCAGGGCCAGGGACAGGGTGAGCGAGGCAAGCGCGGCGCCCTCCATCGCCAGGGCGCCTACGGGGAATGCCTCCCGCGCCCCGGCGGCCACTCCGAGCCGGGCAAGGACCGCCGAGGCACTCCAGAAGAGACCGAAGGCCAGCAGTCCCAGGGCCATCCGCAGTCCCCTGCGCAGCGCCTGCGTCACCGGGAGCACCACGGTCGTACGGGCGGCGGGGTCGTCGAGCAGGAAGGCGAGTCCGAGGGCGCCGAGCGCGGTGGCGATCCGCACCAGCAGCGCTGCCGAGACCGGTTCGACGTGGGTGGAGAACGCGACGGGGCCGCCCGCGACAACCAGCCCTGCCGTTGCGGCCACCAGCAGCGGGCGGGTACGGGCCGCACGCAGGTCGGGCCGCAGAAGGGCGCGGAGCACCGCGCCGGAGGGGGCGACGCTCATGCGGCGCACACCCCCTCGTCGTCCCTGGTCGCAGGAGGGGGCACCCGCACGCCGAGGAGTGCGGCCGCCCGGTCGGTGGTGGTGTCCGGTGCCGTGAGTTCGGCCCAGAACTTCTTCACCCTGGCCCCGGTCTCGGTAACACTCCGCTTCAACAGCGCGTCCACGACGTCCTGTTCGCGCCGGTTGAAGCCGAGGCCGGTGGCCGCGTCGAAGCTGTTGAGCGTAATGCCGCCCCAGGACCGCCCGGACAGGGAGTCGTAGGCGTCCCGGGTATCGGCCGTCGACCGGACAGCGAGCCAGAGCGTGAGCACTCCTCGGGACCGGCAGACCACGCCGTGCTCGGGGACGGGTGAGGATTCCCCGACCACCGCCCGGTGGGCGAGGCTCCCGGCAAAGGCGAGCATCCGGTCGCCCACCACATCACTGTGCGTGCCCCAGTCGGTGCCGACCGGCAGGGCGCCCGGCGTCCCGGCCGCACGGTCGTCGGCCGCCCAGCTCTCCAGGGGCAGTGGGGATACCAGACCACTGACGGACGTGGCCGGAACGATGTGCTGACGTACGACGTACCGTCTCTCCCGCGCAACCTGCGGCGCCCACCGCAGTATCCCTTCGGCAACCTGCGCCCATTGCTCGGAGCGGTCCGCGAACTCGGGGAACGCGCAGTAGTCGACAGGCCCGCGGGAGCCGCACACCTGTTGCGGTGACGGGGCCCGCTCGGCCACCGCACGGGCCCGGGACACCTCGTCCGCGACACCGAGCAGCTGCACGGATCCTGCAAGGACCGCGAGGGCCGGCACCAGCCCGGTCGCCACCGCGAGGCCAGTGGTGACGCGGCGGCCGGAGCGCAGCAGGGCCGCCGCAGCCACCAGGGCCAGCAGCGCGGCCAAATAGAGCAGATGCCAGCCCGCCGGACGGTGCATGAGGGAGCTGGGCAGCGGCGCCCGGTTCTCGTCCTCCACGGCGACGAGGCCCCACCACCGCCAGTCGGAACGCGATGGGAGGGCGCCGGCCACCGTCACGATGCCGAGCCCGGCCAGCGTGAGCGGGCCGGCGGCCACGGACCGCACGAAGCGGGCGGCGAGGACGCCGATCGCACCGGCCAGCAGGACGACGAGCGGCCCGGTGGCGAGTTCGGCCCCGGAGGGGCTGCCGACCGCCGCCTCCTGAACGGCCGCGTAACCGATACGGGCCCCCACGAGGACCGCTGACAGGGCGGTGAGCGGCAGCAGGGAGAGCAGTTGGGCGCAGGTGCGCCGCCAGGGCGGGAGCACCAGGAGGTCGAGCATCGCGTCGGTGCCGTGCCGGTGGGGGCGCAGTGCGGCGAGGTTTGCCGCGAGGAGCGTTCCCGCCGCGGGGATCAGGAGCGGCAGTTGGGTGAAGCGGTCCTCGTCCTGCAGCACGGGATAGCGGTCGTTCCCCGAGTACGCGCTGTACGCCCACTGTGCCGCGTACAGCGCGAACGCGACGAGTACGGCGGAGTGCCGCAGCAACCGCACCGCTTCCGTCCGGGCCAGAGCACGCGTGGCGGACCATGAGGCGGACCGCGCACCGGATCGCGCGCCGAAGTCCGTACGGCCACCGGGTCGTTCGGGGGCCTCGGTACTCGTCGTGGCAGTCATGCCGAGGCCTCCTGCGTCGTTCGGGCCGTGGCGTCGAGGAGCAGCAGATAGCCGTCCTCCAGCGCCGGGGCCGCGGTCTCGGCACCCGGCGGGGGGCTGCCGATGTTGCGGAACGTCCCCGCACCCGTGCGCCAGCCCGCGAGTGCGCGAGGGTCGCGTTCAGCGCTGCTCCACACCCGGCCCTCGGCGACGGCGCTCAGCCCCGCCGGGTCACCGTCGAACTTCACGGCGCCGTGGTCGAGCACCACGACACGGTTGCAGAGCGCGGAGACGTCGTCCGTCTGGTGGGTGGAGAGCAGGACCGTACGGCCCTCGCCAACTTCGGCGATCAACTCACGGAATCTCAGGCGTTGTTCGGGGTCGAGTCCGACGGTCGGCTCGTCGAGGACGAGGAGCTCGGGCGCGCCCGCGAGTGCGGCGGCCAGCGCCACCCGCTGCCGCATCCCGCCGGAGAGGGCTTTCATCCGCCGGCCCCTGTGCTCGCCCATCCCCACGGCGTCGAGCACCCGGCGGACCTCGTCGTGTCTGTGTGCCCGGTGGGTCATCTCCTTGAGGATCGCCACGTAGTCCACGAACTCGAAGGCGGTGAAGTGCGGGTGGAAGCCGGGGTCCTGTGGCAGGAATCCGAGCCGCCGCCGGATCTCGGTCCGTTCGCGGGGGTCGCGGGGGTCGCGGCCGAGCACGCTGATCTCCCCGGTGTCGGGCACGAGTGCGGTGGCCATGGCGCGCAGCAGGGTGGTCTTGCCCGCGCCGTTGGGCCCGAGCAGGCCGGTGACTCCGGCCCGCAGCGAGAGGGTCACCGAGTCGAGCGCCGTGCGGCGGCGATATCGCACGCCCACCTCCCGTACCTCCACGGTGTATTCGTTCGTCATCGGGCAGTCCTCCAACAGTGGGCGGGCCGGTCGAATGCGGTACGGGAGAGCAGGACGACCGCCGCGGCCGCGGCGAGCACGGCGGCCGAGGCGAGCTGCCCCTGGGCGGTGAAAACGGCGTGCGAGTCGCGGGTGACGGCCAGGAGGGCCAGCCAGCCCGCCCCGGCCACTCCCGCCGCGGTCGTGGATTCCATCCAGGCGGCGAGCGCGAGACTCACCGCGGTGAGCGCACATCCCGGTAGCAGCCAGCCGAGGGTGACAAACGCGGGTCCGGGCAGCACCATGCTCAGGGCGGCGGTGAGTGCGACGCAGGTGGCGAGTACCACCGCGGTGCGCAGCAGGACGAGCCGGAGGGCCCGAACGGGGGCCACCAGACCCATCTCGTGCGCGGGATCCCAGCGCCTCCCGTACGAGACGGCCACACCGGCGACCGGCAGCAGCGGGGCGAGGCCGAGGAAGGCCAGGGGGGTGCCGGACGGTTCCGCGAGCCGTGCGACCAGGGCGGCCAGCAGCAGGGTGAGGGCCGCCCCGCCGACCCAGGACGCGCGCAGCGCCGGGGTCGCGGCCAGCAGCCTGGCCAGGTGGTCCGGCACCCCGGTGCGCAGCAGCAGCCGCTCCCCGGGGCCCGGCACGGGTTCGTCGATCGCCGCGTCGAGCCGCTCCCAGCCACGGTCCACGGTGTCCGGGCCAAGGTGGTCGGCGAGTCTCGCGCGGCAGAGCCGACAGCCGTCGAGGTGTGGTTCGACGGTGCGCAGGGCGGCAGTCGCCGTATCGCCGCGTGCGTAGCTGTGGAGCAGGTGGTCGGGCGGGTGCGGTCCGGAGCTCCGGTACGTCATCGTCGCCTCCTCGCGCGCCCGGGCACCGGGCCCGGTCCTGGTTCCGGTTCGGGTCCTGGTTCCAGGCCCCCGAGTTCTCGCTTCAGCAACGTGCGGGCGCGCATGGCGCGGGTTTTCACCGTGCCGGGCGGCAGTTCCAGCAGGCTCGCCGTCTGCCGTACGGTCAGGCCGTCGACGACCAGGGTCTGCATGACCTGCCGCAGCTCGGCCGGCAGCCGGCCCAGCGCGTCGGCCAGATCGCCGTGTTCGGCACTGTCGATCACCCGCTCCTCGGCGGACTGCTCGACACGCGGGCGCACCCGGCGCAGCGCCTGCCACAGCCTTGCGCGGGCACCACCCGCACGGGCCTGATCCACGAGCCGCCTGGAGGCGACGCGCCACAGCCAGCCCGCCATGTCGTCGATCCGCGGCGGCGGCCGGCCGGGCGAGGAGCAGCTGCGCCAGAGGCCCAGGAACGTCTCCTGGACGATGTCGTCGAGCAGCGCTTCGTCGGCACAGCGATGGCGCAGCCTGGCGGTGAGCCAGGGGGCGTAGTGACGGTAGAGCAGCTCGAAGGCGGCGCGGTCCCCGTCGGCGACCGCCGCCACGAGGTCCGCTTCGGTGTCCGCGTCCAGCGGCTCTCTGTTCACACCCCTTCGTCGTCCGGGGCGGGCCGACCGGTTCACCATCGAGTTGTGACGCGCGCCACACGACTCAGGGGGACGTCTTCACGCGCGCTCGACTGTCAGACCGCTCCGGCATGCTGCACCGCATGGACACCACGGACTTCTGGAATCTGATCGACGACGCCCGCCCAGGTCGCCGATCCGGCGGACGCCGAGGCCGTCGTCGAGCGGGCCTCCGCGCTGCTGGCCGCCCGGCCCCCGCGCGAGATCGTCGTCGCGCAGCAGCTGTTCTGGGATCTCATGGCCGCTTCCTACCGGGCGCCGCTCTGGGCTGCGGCGTACACGATCAACGGCGGCTGTTCCGATGACGGTTTCGAGTACTTCCGGGGATGGCTGATAGCGCAGGGGCGTGAGGTGTTCGAGCGGGTCGTCGCGGATCCGGACACGCTGGCCGAGTTGCCGGTGATCAGGGCCGCGGCACCCGAGGGCCTGGAGATGGAGTGCGAGCGGACGCTCGGGATCGCCTGGGACGCGCATCGGGCAGCGGCGGGTGAGGCCATGCCCGACGGCTCGTTCACGATCGAGTACCCCGACCTGGACCCGGAGTGGAATTTCAGCTTCGACGACGCGGAGCGGGTGGCGCTGCGGCTGCCGAAGCTGGACGCGTTGTGCGCGTGAGGCGGGGTGCGGGCCCCGGCGGCCCGTAACTCGCGGGGCCCGCACTCGTTGCGCCGGAAGCACTTTCCCCGCAGATGCGGGGATGGCCCGATCGGACTCTGAGTCCGCGTCCGGATGATCTACTGCTCCCCGACGACGCGGGGATACTCGGCTCCCCGCTCGTGCGGGGCTACTCGAAGTTAGGCCCGGCAGTCCGCGTCCGCTTGATCTCGTAGAAGCCGGGGATCGACGCCACCATCAGCGTGCCGTCCCACAGCTTCGCCGCCTCCTCGCCCTTCGGGGCGGGGGTGACGACCGGGCCGAAGAAGGCGATCTGCTCGCCGTCGGAGCCGGGCACGGCGATGACCGGCGTGCCGACGTCCTGGCCGACCTTGTCGATGCCCTCCTTGTGGGAGGCGCGCAGCTCGGCGTCGTACGCGTCCGAGTCCGCGAAGTCCGCCAGCTCGGCCGGCAGGCCGACGTCCCCGAGCGCTCCGACGATCGCCTCGCGGGTGGGGCCCTCGCCCTGGTTGTGGAAGCGGGTGCCGAGCGCGGTGTAAAGGGGACCGACGATGTCGTCGCCGTGCTTCTGCTGGGCGGCGATGACGACGCGGACCGGGCCCCACGCCTTCGTCTCCAGCAGATCGCGGTACTCCTCCGGCAGCTCGTCGAGCTTGTCCTCGTTGAGGACGGCAAGGCTCATCACGTGCCAGCGGACCTCGACGTCGCGGACCTTCTCCACCTCCAGCATCCAGCGGGAGGTCATCCAGGCCCAGGGGCAGAGCGGGTCGAACCAGAAATCGGCGGGGGTCCTGCCATTCACCGGGCTGTTCTCAGACATGTCTCTCCTCAAGAGGCAATCGCACCTGTGCGCGAGAACACCGCAGAACGTCCCCCTCATTCCCGGCCACCGGGGCCGGAACGCGCGTGGGAGGATCAAAGCATTCGAACGTGACACAAAGGAGTGCACCTGTGCCCGGTCAGAACCTGTCCCGCGACGAGGCCCACGAGCGGGCCGAACTGCTGACCGTCGACGGATACGACGTCGTGCTCGACGTGCGTTCCGCGATCGACGAGCCCGGCGGCGGGGAGCAGCCGGCCGATCCGCGGACCTTCCGCTCGGTGACCACGATCCGGTTCCGCACCGCGCGGGCGGGGGCGTCGACCTTCGCCGACCTGCTGGCGCCGAGCGTGACGTCGGTGACCCTGAACGGGCAGGCGCTCGACCCCGCCGTCGTCTTCGACGGAACGCGGGTGGCGCTGAACGATCTGCCGGAGGGCGAGAACGTCCTGGTGGTCGACGCGCAGTGCGCGTACAGCCGGACCGGCGAAGGCATGCACCGGTTCGTCGACCCGGAGGACGGCGAGGTCTACCTCTACACGCAGTACGAGCCGGCCGACGCGCGGCGCGTCTTCGCGAACTTCGAGCAGCCCGACCTGAAGGCACCCTTCCGCTTCGAGGTGACGGCGCCCGAGGCCTGGACGGTCTGGAGCAACGGGGCGGAGGAGTCCCGGGACGGCGGGGTATGGCGGTTCGCCGAGACGAAGTCGATCTCCACGTACATCACGGCGGTCGTCGCCGGCCCGTACCACTATGTGACGGACTCCTACAGCCGGACGTTCGGCGACGGCACGACGCTGGACATCCCGCTCGGCGCCCTCTGCCGCAAGGGGCTCGCCCGGCACTTCGACGCGGACGACATCTTCCTCGTCACCAAGCAGGGCCTGGACTTCTTCCACGACAACTTCGACTACCCGTATCCGTTCGGCAAGTACGACCAGGCGTTCGTGCCCGAGTACAACCTCGGCGCGATGGAGAACCCGGGCTGTGTCACGTTCCGCGAGGAGTACATCTTCCGCGGCAAGGTGACGCAGGCGTCGTACGAGAGCCGGGCCAACGTCATCCTGCACGAGATGGCGCACATGTGGTTCGGCGACCTCGTCACCATGCAGTGGTGGGACGACCTGTGGCTGAAGGAGTCCTTCGCCGACTTCATGGGCGTCTTCGCCATGGTCGAGTCGACCCGCTTCGAGGACGGCTGGATCACCTTCGCCAACAACCGCAAGTCCTGGGCGTACCGCGCCGACCAGCTGCCGTCCACGCACCCGATCACGGCGGACATCCGTGACCTGGAGGACGCCAAGCTGAACTTCGACGGCATCACGTACGCCAAGGGCGCCTCGGTGCTGAAGCAGCTGGTGGCGTACGCCGGGCGGGACGCGTTCCTGGAGGGCGCCCGGCGCTACTTCAAGAAGCACGCGTACGGGAACACGCAGCTGGGCGACCTGCTGTCGGTGCTGGCCGAGACGTCCGGGCGGGACATGGTCACCTGGTCGCGGTCGTGGCTGCAGACGGCGGGCGTGAACTCGCTGACGCCGGTGGTGACGTACGACGCGGCGGACCGGATCACGGAGCTGGCCGTGCTCCAGGAGGCGGTCGAGTCGCACCCGGAGCTGCGGCCGCACCGGGTCGCGGTCGGCCTGTACCGGCGCAGGTCGAACGGCGACCTGGTGCGGTACGCGCGCGCCGAGGTGGACGTGGCGGGGGCACGCACGGTGGTCGGGGCGCTGGCCGGGGCCGAGCGGCCTGAGCTGATCCTCGTCAACGACGACGACCTCACGTACTGCAAGGTCCGCTTCGACGAGGCGTCCCTCGACACGCTGCGCGCACACCTCGGTGCCATCACCGACCCGCTGGCGCGGGCGCTGTGCTGGTCCGCGCTGTGGAACCTGACGCGGGACGGGCTGATGCCGGCCCGCGACTTCATCTCGCTCGTGCTGGACTTCTCCGGCCAGGAGTCCGACATCGGCGTCCTGCAGATGCTGCACGCCTGGACCCAGACCGCGCTCGTCCACTATGCCGCCCCCGAGTGGCGCGAGGAGGGCGGCCGGGCGCTGGCCGAGGGCGCGCTGCGGGAGCTGCGGATCGCCGCGGCGGGGAGCGAGCACCAGCTGGCCTGGGCGCGGTTCTTCGCGGCGGTCGCGGACTCGGACGCGGACTTCCAGCTGCTGTCCTCGCTGCTGGGGGAGTCCGCGCGGATCGACGGGCTTGAGGTCGACCAGGAGCTGCGGTGGGCGTTCCTGTCCCCGCTGGCTGCGCACGGGGTCGCCGACGAGTCGGTGATCGATGCCGAACTGGCCCGGGACGACACGGCGTCCGGCAAGCGGCACCACGTGCGGTGCCTGGCCTCCCGGCCGTCGGCGGCGGTCAAGGCACAGGCGTGGGCGGCGGTGGTGGAGTCGGACACGCTGTCCAACGCGCTGGTGGAGGCGACGATCACAGGGTTCGAGCAGCCGTCGCAGCGGGAGTTGCTGGCGCCCTACACGGCTCGGTACTTCGAGGCGATCGAGCGGGTGTGGGCCGAGCGGTCGATCCAGATCGGGATGGCTGTGGTGAGGGGGCTGTTCCCGGCACTGCAGGACGACGAGCCGACGCTGGCGGCCACGGATGCGTGGCTGGAGGCGCACGCGGACGCGGCGCCCGCGCTGCGGCGGCTGGTGCTGGAGGCCCGGGACGATCTGGCTCGGGCGTTGCGGGCACAGGCGTGTGACGCGGGGGCCGGCGGCCGGTTCTGAGCGTGCGCGGGGCCGGACGGAGGCGGGCTTGTCCTGAATCGTCGACGGGCGTGTAACAGCGGTTAGCCGCACGACGGCGTGCGGCATACCCCGGAACATGACCCAGAACACCCCACTCTCCGCCCGCCCCGTCCGCCTCCCCTCCCACCTAGAGCAACGTGTGCTCTCCGTCGAGGAGTTGAAGGCTCACGGGGTGTCCTCCGCCCGCGCCGCCGCGCAGTGCCGGGACGGCGGCCCGTGGCAGCAGCCGCTGCCCGGTGTGTATGTGCTGCACCCGGGGCCGCCCACCGGTGAGGAGCGGCTGCGGTCCGCCCTGCTGTACGCCGGACGGCGGTGCGGCGCGGCGGAGACCGGGTACGGCGAAGGCATGATCACCGGGCTCGCCGCGCTCACCCTGCACGGGTTCTCCGCCGCGCCGCCGCTGGACTCGCTCGACCGGATCGACGTTCTGGTGCCCCGTACCCGGCGGCTGCGGTCCGCCCGGTACGCGCACGTGGTGCGGACGGCTGAGCTGCCCAGCCCGGTCCGGCTCGCCGGGCTGCCGGTGGCCCCCGTGGCGCGGGCGCTTGCGGACGCGGTCGCCGGGATCGGGGACGCCTCCGCCGCGCGGCGGCTGCTCACCGAGGCGGTCCGCGGAGGACTGTGCGAGCCGGCCGCGGTGGTACGGAAGTTGAGCCGCGCCAAGCTTCTGGGCCGTCTCCATGTCGTGCACGCCGTGGACTCGTTGATCGCCGAGGGGCGGGCGCTGGTGGAGTGCCGGTTGTACGAGATGGTGCGGACGTACGACCTGCCGGAGCCGTTGTGGAATGTGAGCCTCCGACTGCCGGGCGGGCCGCATCTGGGCGGGGTGGACGCCTATTGGCCGGACGAGGCGGTCGCCGTCGAACTCGACACCGGGGCGCCCCGGCACAGCCCGCGCGACGACGACCGGCGTCGGGCCGGCCTCGACGCCCGGTGGTCCGGGTACGCCACCGAGCGGGAGCAC
Source organism: Streptomyces sp. NPDC051020 (assembly GCF_040683105.1). Classification (NCBI taxonomy): domain Bacteria; kingdom Bacillati; phylum Actinomycetota; class Actinomycetes; order Kitasatosporales; family Streptomycetaceae; genus Streptomyces; species Streptomyces sp. NPDC051020. Next base: position 23,802 of record NZ_JBFBCG010000001.1, read on the forward strand.
CTGGAAGGGCTCGGCATCACCGTGGTCCACCTCACGCCGAAGAGGCTCCAGGAAGCACCGGAACAGCAGGCGACCGTGGTGCGTACCGCGCTGATGGCGGCCGCCGACCGTGCCCCCGCAGAGTATGCGGTCATCCTGCCCCGCTGATACGGGAGTTATCACCGAGTTCATCCCTCGTGGCGCATCAGCCCCCTTGGCGGAAGTACGCCACAGCAGCAATTCGGACACACCAACCCTCCACAAACCCCTGCCCTTTGCGAAAGGCTGAGCGGTCATCCGGTACCGAATTCCGGACTTTCTCTTTCACTTACAGGGATGCTGATGACCTCCGAATCCCCCAGTTCCATATCCGGGGCGAGACGCGTGGCCCGAGTCGCGGCCGCTGCCGGTCTGGTGGCCGCACTGGCCGCCTCCGGTGCCGCCCCGGTCTTCGCCGCCGACGACCCGGCCCCCGCCCCCGTCAAGGCAGGCGCGGACAGCGACAAGCTCGGTGCGGTCGATGCCGATCTTCTGGCCAAGGCGGAAGCCAAGGGCGAGAAGAACATCACCATGATGATCGCCACCGCGCCCGGTGCGACCGAGCAGGTCACCGAGCAGTTGGACGCCGTCAAGGGGTCCGTGGTGGAACGTACGTACGACAAGCTCGGCTACGTCCGCGCGACCGTACCGACCGCAACCGCCGAGGCGACCATCAAGGCTGCCTCGAAGCTGACATCCGTCCAAGGCATCGATCTCAAGCAGGAGATCATGCTCGACGACCCGACGCCCTCGGGCGACCGGGCCGCCGGGGGGAGGACGACGTCCACGGGCACCTACCCGGCGCCCAACAGCAAAACGCCGGCGAAGAACCCGTACAACCCGTCCTTCGAGACGGGTGCGGTCGACTTCGTGAAGGAGCACCCGAAGGCCGACGGCCGCGGCGTGACCATCGGCATCCTGGACTCGGGTGTCGACCTCGGTCACCCGGCTCTCCAGAAGACCAGCACCGGCGAGCGCAAGATCGTCGACTGGGTGACGGCCACCGACCCGGTCAGGGACAAAGACGGCACCTGGCTGCAGATGACGGACTCCGTGTCCGGTCCGACGTTCACCTACAAGGGCCGTACGTACTCGGCGCCCGAGGGCTCGTACAAGATCCAGGTGTTCGCCGAGTCCGCCACCCGCGGCGGCGACATGGCGGGCGACCTCAACCGTGACGGTGACACCACCGACACCTGGGCCGTTCTCTACGACCCGGTCACCGGCACCGTCCGCGTCGACCTGAACAACGACGCCGACTTCTCGAACGACACCGTCCTGAAGCCGTACAAGGAGAAGCATCAGGTCTCCTACTTCGGCACGGACGACCCGCGGACCGATGTCGTCGAGCGCATCCCGTTCGTCGTCGAGACCCGCAAGAACGTGGTCTACAACGCGGCCGGCGACACGTCCGACTACGTCAACATCGGTGTCATCGAGAGCGAGCACGGCACCCACGTCGCCGGCATCACCGCCGCCAACGGGCTGTTCGGCGGCAAGATGAACGGCGCCGCGCCCGGCGCGAAGATCGTCTCCTCGCGCGCCTGCACCTGGACCGGCGGCTGCACCAACATCGCGCTCATGGAGGGCATGACCGACCTCGTCGTGAACCGCGGTGTCGATGTCGTCAACATGTCGATCGGTGGCCTGCCGCCGCTCAACGACGGCAACAACGCCCGCGCGAGGCTGTACAAGCGGCTCATCGACACCTACGGCGTCCAGCTGGTCATCTCGGCCGGCAACGACGGCCCGGGTGTGAACACCATCGGTGACCCCGGCCTCGCCGACCACGTCATCTCCGTCGGCGCGTCCATCTCCAAGGAGACCTGGGCCGCCAACTACGGCTCGAACGTCACCAAGAAGTACGACATGATGCCGTTCTCGTCCCGTGGTCCGCGTGAGGACGGCGGCTTCACGCCGACCCTGAGCGCGCCCGGCGCCTCCATCAACTCCACCCAGACCTGGCTGCCCGGTGGCCCGGTCAAGGAGGCGGGCTACTCGCTCCCGGCCGGTTACTCCATGCTGCAGGGCACCTCGATGGCCTCGCCGCAGGCCGCCGGTGCGACCGCGCTGCTGCTGTCCGCCGCGAAGCAGAAGCACATCGAGCTGCCCCCGGCCGACCTGCGCACCGCACTGACCAGCAGCGCCACGCACATCGAGGGAGTGCCCGCGCACGCCCAGGGTGCCGGCCTGATCAACATCATCGACGCCTGGAAGCTGATCGAGAAGCAGGGCGCCCCGGCGCACGAGTACTCCGTGAAGGCCCCGGTCGACACGGCGATCGACTTCGCGCTGCAGACCCCCGGCTTCGGTACCGGCCTGTACGACCGCGAAGGCGGCCTGAAGGTCGGCCAGACGAAGTCGTACGACGTCACGATCACCCGCACCACGGGCCCGGACAACGACGTCGCGCACAAGCTGTCCTGGAAGAACAACGACGGCACCTTCACGCTCACCGGCAGCAGCACCGTCTCGCTGCCGCTGGGCAAGCCGGTGACCGTCAAGGTCCAGGCGAAGCCGGGCAGCGCGGGCGTGCACAGCGCGATCCTGCAGGTCGATGACGCGAAGACCTCCGGTGTGGACCAGCAGATCCTCGCCACGGTCGTCGTCGCCAAGGACCTGGTGAAGCCCGCCTACGCGTTCACGGCGTCCGGCTCGGTGCAGCGCAACGGCACCACGTCGTACTTCGTGAACGTGCCGGAGGGCGCCAAGACCCTTGAGGTCGCGATGAGCGGCCTGCGCTCGGGCAGCCAGACCCGGTTCATCTCCATCCACCCGTACGGGGTGCAGATGGAGAACAGCGGAACGCCGTTCTGCTACCCGAACTACGACAACCCGAACAACACCTGCCGCCCCGACGTGCGCTCGTACGCCGACCCGCAGGCCGGTGTCTGGGAGATCGAGGTCGAGGCACGGCGTACGTCGCCGCTGCTGGACAACCCGTTCAAGCTCGATGTCTCCCTGCTCGGCGCGTCCTTCGACCCGGCCGTGCGGACGCTGCCCGAGGCGAAGATCGGCACGCCGACCGCGGTGAACTGGACCGTCACCAACGGTGCGGGCGACCTGGAGGGCAAGCTCAAGGGCGGCTCGCTGGGCTCGGCCAAGGTCGCCACCCCGTCGATCAAGACGAAGGACGAGCAGGTCACCACGGTCACCATCGGTTCGGGCGTCGAGAAGCTGGACGTCGCCATCGGCGGCACCTCGGACGCCAACGCCGACCTGGACCTGTACGTCCTCGACAAGGACGGCAAGCAGGTCGGCTCCTCCACGACCGCGGGCTCGGAAGAGGCGGTCAGCCTGGCGAAGCCCGCCGCGGGTACGTACACGATCGTCGTCGACGGCTACTCGGTCCCGGCCGGGACCACCACGTACACCTACCGCGACGTGTACTACACGCCGTCGCTCGGCACGCTCAAGGTCGACGAGTCGAAGGCCGTGAACCTGGCCAACGGCGCCTCGGCACAGGTCGGCGCCGAGGTCGTGGTCGCCGGTGCGGCTCCCGAGGGACGCCAGTTCTTCGGCGAGGTCCAGCTGGTGAACAGCCGCGGCACCGCGGCGGGCACCGGCAGCGTCGTGATCGAGAAGGTCACGCCGTAGCGGTTGCTGTGCAGTGATACCGAGAGGGGCGGGCGCCCGCAGGGGCGCCCGCCCTTTCCCGTTCCGGGAGCGTGTTCCCCCCTGCCGCCGGGGCGCCGCGAAACGTTCGATCCGCGCCCACTGTCCGTCTGCCGGACAATGGATTGGACAAGGAAGCCGTAACCACACGCATCATGGAACGGCAACCGCGCCAGCTCGTACGTTTGAAGGAGTCCCTGTGAAGGTCGGAATCGTCGGCGCCACCGGTCAGGTCGGCACAGTCATGCGCAGGATCCTGGCCGAGCGGAAGTTCCCGACCGACGAGCTGCGGCTCTTCGCCTCCGCGCGCTCCGCCGGTTCCACGATCGAGTGGGAAGGCCAGGAGATCACGGTCGAGGACGCCTCCACCGCGGACTACACGGGTCTGGACATCGTGCTGTTCTCCGCCGGTGGCGCGACGTCCAAGGCGCTCGCCGAGAAGGTCGCCTCCCAGGGCGCCGTCGTGATCGACAACTCCTCCGCGTGGCGCAAGGACCCCGAGGTTCCGCTCGTCGTCTCCGAGGTCAACCCGCACGCGATCAAGAACCGCCCCAAGGGCATCATCGCGAACCCGAACTGCACCACGATGGCCGCGATGCCCGTGCTGCGCCCGCTGCACGTCGAGGCCGGCCTCGACGCACTGGTCGTCACCAGCTACCAGGCGGTCTCCGGCTCCGGTCTGGCCGGCGTCGCCGAGCTGCACGGGCAGGCGTCCAAGGTGATCGCCGACGCCGACAAGCTCACCCACGACGGCGGCGCCGTCGAGTTCCCCGAGCCGGCCGTCTACAAGCGGCCGATCGCCTTCAACGTGCTGCCGCTGGCCGGCGCTATCGTCGACGACGGCTCGTTCGAGACCGACGAGGAGCAGAAGCTCCGCAACGAGTCCCGCAAGATCCTGGAGATCCCGGAGCTCAAGGTGTCCGGCACCTGCGTCCGGGTCCCGGTCTTCTCCGGCCACTCCCTCCAGATCAACGCCCGCTTCGCCCGCCCGATCAGCGTCGAGCGCGCCTACGAGCTGCTGAACAACGCCGAGGGCGTCGAGCTCTCGGAGATCCCGACCCCGCTCCAGGCGGCCGGCCAGGACGTGTCGTACGTGGGCCGTATCCGGGCCGACGAGACCGTGGAGAACGGGCTGGCGCTCTTCGTCTCCGGCGACAACCTGCGCAAGGGCGCGGCGCTGAACGCGGTGCAGATCGCGGAGCTCGTCGCGGCGGAGCTGAACGGCTGACGCGCCGCACGGACAGAGGTTTCGGCGGGCACCCTGCCGGATGTCCGCCGAAACCTCTGTCCGTGCCCTCTCTCCCTCCGCCGTCAGCCCTGCGGCCTGCGGACCTCGAAGTGGAAGCAGCCGTACTCGACGGCCCTGACATGCACCAGCGCCACCTCCGGGTCGGCGAACGCCTCCGCGAACGCCTCGTCGAAGCCGCGCGACGGGTCGGCGGGGATCTCCAGCAGACGGCCGCCGACGATGTGGCCGTCCGCGTTGTAGCGGCGGACCGTGCGCAGCGCGCCGGCCCGGGCGAACGGATAGCCGTCCGCGTCCGCCGCCAGGCCCTCGCACTCCTCGGCGTGGATGTAGACGGGGCCCTGCTCGTCGTACGCCCCGGGCCTGGCCCAGGTCGCGGCCGCCCAGCGGCGCAGCGGCGCGTACGAGACGAGGGCGATCCGCTCCCCCGGCTCGACGCCCCGCAGACAGCAGCGCAGCGGGCTGCCGCCTTCCCGCTCGATGTAGGGGGCGCAGGGACGGCCCGCGTCGTCGGTGTCGCGGAGCTCCTTGAGGACAGCAGGATCGATGGGACGTGCCTCGTAACCGGTCATGGTTCGAGCGTCGCGCGTGGCACCGCCGGGGTCCGGCGGAAAACGGACATAGCGTTGCGCGCGTTCCGCGTGGAAGGATGGCCGGAAACATCACATATCAAGGAGATGACCGGGTGCCTGGCACGAATCTGACCCGCGAAGAGGCACAGGAGCGGGCGCGCCTGCTGACCGTGGACGCGTACGAGATCGATCTCGACCTCTCCGGCGCACAGGAGGGCGGCACCTACCGGTCCGTCACCACCGTGCGCTTCGACTCCGCCGAAGCCGGTGCGGAGACCTTCATCGACCTGGTCGCCCCGGCCGTGCACGAGGTCGAGCTGAACGGCAAGGCCCTGGACGTGGCGGCCGTCTTCCGCGACTCGCGGATCGCGCTGCCGCACCTGCGGGCGGGCTCCAACGAGCTGCGGGTCGTCGCGGACTGCGCGTACACCAACACCGGCGAGGGCCTGCACCGCTTCGTCGACCCGGTCGACCAGCAGGCGTACCTGTACACGCAGTTCGAGGTGCCGGACGCCCGCCGGGTGTTCGCGAGCTTCGAGCAGCCCGACCTGAAGGCGACCTTCCAGTTCACCGTGAAGGCGCCGGCGGGCTGGACGGTCATCTCGAACTCCCGCACCCCGGAGCCCAAGGACGACGTCTGGGTCTTCGAGCCGACGCCGCGCATCTCGACGTACATCACGGCCCTGATCGTCGGTCCGTACCACGCGGTGCACAGCAGCTACGAGAAGGACGGCCAGTCCGTTCCGCTCGGCATCTACTGCCGTCCCTCGCTCGCCGAGTTCCTCGACGCGGACGCGATCTTCGACGTCACACGGCAGGGCTTCGACTGGTTCCAGGAGAAGTTCGACTACGACTACCCGTTCGCCAAGTACGACCAGCTGTTCGTCCCGGAGTTCAACGCGGGCGCGATGGAGAACGCGGGCGCGGTCACCATCCGCGACCAGTACGTGTTCCGCTCGAAGGTGACGGACGCGGCGTACGAGCGGCGCGCGGAGACCATCCTGCACGAGCTGGCGCACATGTGGTTCGGCGACCTCGTCACCATGGAGTGGTGGAACGACCTGTGGCTGAACGAGTCGTTCGCCACGTACACCTCGGTCGCCTGCCAGGCGTACGCGGAGGGCTCGAAGTGGCCGAACGCCTGGACCACGTTCGCCAACAGCGAGAAGACCTGGGCCTACCGCCAGGACCAGCTGCCGTCCACGCACCCGATCATGGCGGACATCCGTGACCTGGACGACGTGCTGGTCAACTTCGACGGGATCACGTACGCCAAGGGCGCCTCGGTCCTGAAGCAGCTGGTGGCGTACGTCGGCATGGACGAGTTCTTCAAGGGCGTCCAGGCGTACTTCAAGGCGCACGCGTTCGGCAACACCCGCCTGTCCGACCTGCTGGGCGCGCTGGAGAAGACCTCCGGCCGCGACCTGAAGACCTGGTCGAAGGCATGGCTGGAGACGGCGGGCATCAACGTCCTGCGCCCGGAGGTCACCACCGACGCGAACGGTCACGTCACGTCGTTCACCGTTCTTCAGGAGGCCCCGGCGCTGCCCGCCGGCGCCAAGGGCGAGTCGACGCTGCGCCCGCACCGGATCGCGATCGGCTGCTACGACCTCGACGACTCCGGCAAGCTGGTCCGTACGAACCGGATCGAGCTGGACGTCGACGGCGAGCGCACCACCGTCCCGTTCCCGGCGAACATCGCCCGTCCGGCGGTCATCCTCCTCAACGACGACGACCTGTCGTACGCGAAGGTCCGCCTCGACGAGGAATCCCTGCGGGTCGTCACCGAGCACCTCGGCGACTTCACCGAGTCGCTGCCGCGCGCCCTGTGCTGGGCCTCCGCCTGGGACATGACCCGTGACGGAGAGCTGGCCACGCGCGACTACCTTTCGCTCGTCCTGTCCGGCATCGGCAAGGAGTCGGACATCGGCGTCGTCCAGTCGCTGCACCGCCAGGTGAAGCTGGCCCTGGACCTGTACGCGGCGCCGGAGTCCCGCGAGGCGGCACTGGCGCACTGGACGGAGGCGACCCTCGCCCACCTGCGCGCCGCGGAGCCCGGCAGCGACCACCAGCTCGCCTGGGCCCACGCACTCGCGGCAACGGCCCGCAACCCGCAGCAGCTCGACCTGCTCCAGGCACTGCTCAACGGCACGGAGACGGTCGAGGGCCTCGTCGTCGACACCGAGCTGCGCTGGGCGTTCGTCGAGCGACTTGCCGCGGTCGGCCTGTTGGACGAGGACGAGATCGCCGCCGAGTACGAGCGCGACAAGACGGCCGCCGGCGAACGCCACGCGGCGACCGCCCGCGCGGCACGTCCCACGGCCGAGGCGAAGGCGGAGGCATGGGCCTCGGTCGTCGAGTCGGACAAGCTTCCGAACGCCGTCCAGGAGGCGGTCATCGGCGGCTTCGTCCAGACCGACCAGCGCGAGCTGCTGGCCCCGTACTCCGAGAAGTTCTTCGCAGCGGTGAAGGACGTCTGGGACTCGCGCAGCTACGAGATGGCCCAGCAGATCGCCGTCGGCCTCTACCCGTCCCTCCAGGTCTCGCAGGAGACCCTGGACGCGACGGACGCCTGGCTGGACTCGGCGGAGCCGAACGCGGCACTGCGCCGGCTGGTCTCCGAGTCGCGGGCAGGCGTGGAGCGTGCGCTGAAGGCCCAGGCGGCGGACGCGGCGGCGGCTTCCGCGTAGCGGTAACAGCAGCTGAGCAGTGGGGGCGCTTCCTTCGGGGAGCGCCCCCTTTGCGCACCTGTTATACGCCCGACTCCTCGTAGCGGGTGGCCAGTTCGGCCGCTCCCGATTCCGTGAGCGTGCCGTGCAGGCGCATGCGGGCCACGCCGCCGTCCGGGAACGCGTCGAGGCGGACGTGAGTGACCACGGCCTGCGCGCGCAGGGGGAAGCGGTGGAGGGTGTCGGGCTGGAGCTCGGTGCGGGGGATGATGTCGAACCATTCACCCGTCTCGCCGTTGCGGCCCTGGAGGGCGATCCAGCCGGCCGCGTTGCCCTTGAGGCAGGCCGTGTCGATCTCGACCGCGCGGACCGCGCCCTGGGCGACCAGGCGGAAGCGGACCCAGTCGTTCGTGTCGCGTACGCGGCGGCGGCGGTTCTCCCAGCCGTCGTCCATCGTGCGGGAGGTGCCGGGCAGGATGATCTGGGTCGGTGAGGAGTAGAAGCGGTCCGAGGCGTCCTCGTAGGCACCGCCGTTGACCACCGCGATCAGGTCGATCGTGCCGAGGGTCGCCAGCCATGTGGGGTCGGGGAGGACCTCGCCATGGACGCGGAGGCGGGCTATGCCCCCGTCGGGGTGCTGGCAGAGGCGGATGTGGGTGTAGCGGCGGCCGCCGGTGATCTCGAACCCGTTGGCGGCGTGGCCCCGTACGGGGGTCGGCGGGACGATCTCCTCCCATTTCACGTCGTCGGCGAGGAGTTCGGAGGGGCTGGGTGAGCCCTCGACCGATGTCGCCTGGATCGAGACGCGCTGCGGGTAGTTGCCACGGAAGTGGGCGGTGTCGACGACGATGCCGCGGATGATGCCGGGGGCGCCGAGGCGGACGAGGGCCCAGTCGTGGTCCTCGGGCGCCGGGAAGGGGTGTGCGGCGTCGGTGCCGCGTCGGCGGCGGGTCTCCCAGCCGTCCATGATCTTGCCCTTGTGCCCGAAGCGCTCAGGGTCGAACACGGCGCGCTCGCGGATCAGCAGGTTCTCGCGCTCGGCGAAGAACTCGTCGTTCGCGGCGATCACGCCCGCACCGAGGCGGCGGTCGGCGAGGTCCACCAGTTCGGTGAAGGGGAAGTCGCCGGTGCGGTAGTCGGCGTAGGGGTCGCCTCCGCCATACGGGGCCGCGTCGTTGGCGTGGGGGTCGTTGTCCGAGGCAGTGGTCTCGTTCGCGTCGAAGGTCATGTGGGTAACTGTCACGCCGGATGAACCATCAGGTCCATCGAAAGTTTCCGCACAATTCCTTCAGGTCAGCTGAATGTATGCGCGCGGGCCGCGCTGACCTGTTCGAGCGCGACCAGGACCCGGGCCACCGCCGGTCCCTCCTCCGCGCCCTGTCGTACCGCCGCCACCACATGGCGCCTAGGCAGGTCCGCCTCCAGAACGCGCATCACCACACCCGTGCGGCGTTCCGCCGATGCCATCCGCGGGATCAGGGCGACCCCCATGCCCGCCTCGACCATGGCGAGGATCGCGGTCCACCCGGAGGCGCTGTGCGCCTGCTCCGGCACGAACCCGGCCGCCTCGCACGCGGCCGTGGTGATCTCCGACCAGGGGCCCGAACCGCCGAAGATCCACGGTTCGGCGGCGAGGTCGGCCAGCCGGAGCCCTGGGGCGTCCGCGAGCCGGTGACCGGCGGGGAGGGCGACGTCGAGCGGGTCGGTCAGCAGGGGGAGGAGGGTGAAGCGGGGGTCGTGGGCGGTCGGTGCGTGCGCGGCGAGGGAGAGCGCGAGGTCGACGTCGCCGGCCGACAGGAGTTCGTACGCCTCCGCGGCCTCCGCCTCCCGTACCCGCACCGACGGTCCCGGCCGGTCGTCGGCGCGCAGGAGCCGGACCGCCGGTACGACGAGGGCGGGCACCGCCGTCGAGAAGGCGCCGACCCGCACCTCCCCCGCCTCGCCCCGCAGGTAGCCGGTCAACTCGGCGTCGGCGCGTTCCAGCTGGGCGAAGACCGCTTCGGCGTGGCGGAGTACGAGGTGCGCGGCATCGGTGAGCCGGACGCGTCGCCCCTGTGCTTCCAGCAGAGGTACGCCCAGCTGCTTGGCCAGGTTGGAGAGCTGCTGGGACACCGCGGAGGGGGTCATCAGCAGCGCCTCGGCCGTCGCCGTGACGGTCCCGCGCTCGCTCAGCGTGCGCAGAATCCGGAGCTTCTTGATGTCCCACTCGGTCATGTCCGCACATTATCCGCCGCCGCGGACCCGGCCCGTTCATGTAGCTGAACTGCTCCGCCGGAACGCACAACGAGGCGCCCTGGGACAGCGCCGGTGGGGCTACGCAGTTCTGGCGCTGCGCAACCGGAGGGTCAGGCCTGCTTCTTGGACTTGTCCAGGAGCATGACCAGGCCCGCGATGATCACGAACAGAGCGATGGGGGCCACGACGTACAGACCGATCGTTTCGATCGCGCTCAGGCCGGGGCCCGGGTCGTCGCCGGCGTCACGCGTCAGCGCAAGCGCGGGGGACGACATGAGCAGCATCATCAGCGTCGTACCGGCCGCCACGGCGCCGGTGCGCATTGCGTTCTTCTTGTCCACGGTGCAAACGTAGCGAACGCCTAGGAGCGGCGCGCGCCCGGGGGTGCCGTACGGGGACGGGGACCCCTGTTCCCGGGGTCGAGGACCGCCATCAGGCGGTGCAGACGAGGGGATGCGGCGAGCTCCTCCAGGGTGACCGGGTGGCCCTCCGCGTCGGCGATGGGCAGCCGCCAGTTGGGGTACTGGTCCCAGGTGCCCGGCAGGTTCTGCGGGCGGCGGTCGCCGACCGTGTCCGGGAGCCAGATGCCGACCATGCGGGCGGGGGTGCGCAGCAGGAAGCGGTGGACGGCCCGGACCGCGCCCTCCTCGTCGCCCTCGCCCTCCGGGAACAGCCCGAGTCGGGCGAGCAGGGCGAGCCACTCGGCGGTGTCGGCGGCGTCCTCGGTCTGTTCCTGCTCCAGGGTGCGGGTGAGCAGGCCGAGGCGGTGGCGGAGCGTCACGTGGTCGCCGGTCAGCCGAGCGGCGGTGGACGGCAGGTCGTGGGTGGTGGCGGTGGCCAGGCATCCCTTGCGCCAGGCCTGCGGGGGCAACGGGCGGCCGGTGCCCGCCCAGTCGCGCTCGAACCAGAGCACGGACGTGCCGAGCACTCCGCGCCGTGCGAGTGCTTCGCGTACGCCGGGTTCGACCGTGCCGAGATCCTCCCCTATGACGACCGCGCCGGCCAGCCGCGCCTCCAGGGCGAGGACGGCGAGCATCGCCTCGGCGTCATGACTGACGTATGTGCCCTCGGTCGGCGGCTTTCCCTCGGGAACCCACCAGAGCCGGAACAGGCCCATGACGTGGTCGATGCGGAGGGCGCCCGCGCGGGCGAGGAGGCCGCGGAGCAGTCCGCGGTACGGGGCGTAGCCGGACGCGGCGAGGACGTCGGGGCGCCACGGGGGCAGCCCCCAGTCCTGGCCGCGCGCGTTGAACGCGTCCGGGGGTGCGCCGACCGACATGCCGTGCGCGAAGGCGTCCTGCTGCGCCCAGGCGTCGGCGCCGCCGGGGTGCACGCCGACGGCGAGGTCGTGGACGATTCCGACCGCCATCCCGGCATCCCGCGCGGCGCTCTGGGCGGCGCCGAGCTGGGTGTCGGTCAGCCAGGCGAGCCGGCAGTGGAAGTCGACCCGGTCGAGGAGTTCGCCGCGGGCGCGGGCGGTCTGCGGGGAGCGGGGGTCGCGCAGCCCGGGTGGCCAGGCGTGCCAGTCGGAGCCGTGCACCTCGGCGAGGGCGCACCACAGGGCGTGGTCCTCCAGGGCCTGCCCCTGCTCGGCGAGGAAGTCGCAGTAGGCGGCGCGGCGGCCGGGGGTCAGCGGGACCTCCGATACGAGTTCGAGAGCCTGGCGCTTGAGTTCCCAGACGGCGTCCCGGTCGATCAGGGCACCCTTGTTCAGGACCGCCTCGCTGAGGGCTTCGGCACTGTGCCGCAGATCGTCGAGGGCGGCCCGGTCCCGCACGTGCCCGTACTCCGGGATCGACTCGATGTGCAGATGGACGGGGTCGGGGAAGCGGCGCGAGGAGGGGCGGTACGGGGACGGGTCGGTGGGTCTGCCCAATACAGCGGCGTGCAACGGATTGACCTGGACGAACCCGGCGCCGAGGGTCCGGCCCGACCAGGCGGCGAGGTCGGCGAGGTCGCCGAGGTCGCCCATGCCCCAGGAGCGCCCGGAGAGCAGGGAGTAGAGCTGAACGAGGAAGCCATGGGTACGCCGGGGCGGCTGGGGCACCCGGGCCGGGGCGACGATCAGAGTGGTGGTGGCGGACCGGCCGTGCTGGGTGCGCACGGTCAACCGGTGCACACCGAGCGGGGGTTCGGCCCACCAGGCGGGGGTGGCGGTGCTCGCCGCGGAAACGGCCGGATCCGGCTGTCCGCCCGGCACCCTCATCCGTGGCGGCCGGGGCGATCCGGCCGCTCCCTCGGGCTCGATGTCCAGTGTGGTGCCGGGGCTCAGTGCGGTCAGGGCGGGCGGCAGGGGCTCCCCGGTCCACACCACGAGCGTCGGCGGGAGCAGCCGGGAGGCGGCCGCCGACTCGGCGGCGGCGAGTGATTCCCGTACCGCTTCGGGTGTGGCGGCGTCCACGCCCAGCGCGGCGAGCACGGTGACCACCGTGTCGTCGGGGACGGTCACCGTGACATCCGCGGACGGGGAGTAGGAGGTGGCGACGCCGTGCAGAGCGGCGAGCCGGGACAGGCCCATTCAGACTCCTGGGGACTCCGTGCCCCCCGCGGTGCCGGGGGCGGTCGGCTCGCTGGTCAGTGGGGCGACGTCGGCGAGCGGCGGCTCGCTCGTCAAAGGAACGGCTGCGGCGTGCGGCGGCTCACTCGTGAGAGGGATGGCTGCGGCGAGCGGCGGCTCGCTGGTGAGAGGTATGGCGTCGGCGTATGCGGGTTCGCCGGTGAGCGGGCCGGGACCCGGTACCTGTTCGGTCAGGGCGGAGAGCAGAAGCTGCGCGGCAGCGGGCATGGCGGCCTCCTTGCCGTGGACAAGTGGACACAGCAGGCCTACCCAGCGGGCGCGACCGCAGACATAGGCGCTACAACAACGACTCCAACGTGCCCTGGGTCACATTCCGTTCCTCAGAGGCCGGTTACCCGTAAACCATCCGCCGTTTTCGGCCATTCGGCGTCATCTCTGCTGTGGTCCGCCGACCGCTGACCGCACGTCACCCCATCTGCCACATCGGGCATATACGGCACAACGGTCACACGCATTGACACCCTCGCGCCCGGGTGGTGGGCTCGGAGCCCATCGATGGGAGCGAGGGAGTACGGCATGCAGCTCAGGCGCAGAAAGCAGGCGGCGGCCGTCGCGGCCGCCGTGCTCGGCGGACTGCTCTCCACGGGCTCCCCGGCCGCCTTCGCCGCGCCCTCGGCCCCCGGCTCTCCCGCCGTTTCGGCGTCCGACCGTACGGACGACGGCGCGCTGCCCACCGTGTGGCCGCGCCCGCAGACCATCAAGGCGTCCGGGGCCGCCGTACCACTCTCCGCCGAGGTGACCCTCCTCGCCGGCGCGCGCACCGACCCGTACGCCCTCGACGCAGCCCGGCAGGTGCTGCGCGATGCGGGCGTGCGGACCGTCCACGAGGCGCTGCCGGGACGCGGGCCGGTCATCCGGCTCGGCGGCGACGACGCCCAGGACGCCCTGCGGGCCCTGCGCGCCCCGGAGCGCGCCGATCTGCCGTCCGGCGGCTACCGGATCGCGGTCGGTACGGTCGCGGGCCGCCCCACCGTCGCCCTGGACGGCCTCGGCGACGACGGCCTCTTCCACGCCGTGCAGACGCTGCGTCAGCTGATCCGGAACGGAAGCGCCGCCGGGGTCACCGTGCGGGACTGGCCGGGCACCGCCGTACGCGGCATGACCGAGGGCTTCTACGGGCATCCGTGGACGCGTGCGGAGCGGCTCGCGCAGATCGACTTCATGGGGCGGACGAAGCAGAACCGGTACCTCTACGCGGCGGGCGACGACCCGTACCGGCAGGCCCGCTGGCGCGATCCGTACCCCGCCGAACGGCGCGCCGACTTCCGGGCACTGGCCGAACGGGCCCGCGCCCAGCATGTGACGCTCGGCTGGGCGGTCTCGCCCGGCCAAGCCATGTGCATGTCCTCGGACAGCGATGTGAAGGCGCTGACGCGGAAGATCGACGCCATGTGGGCACTCGGCGTGCGCGTCTTCCAGCTGCAGTTCCAGGACGTCAGCTACAGCGAATGGCACTGCGACGACGACCGGGACACCTTCGGCAGCGGACCCGAGGCGGCGGCCAGGGCCCAGGCGCGGGTCGCGAGCAAGGTGGCGCAGCATCTCGCGGACCGGTACCCGGATGCGGAGCCGCTGTCGGTGATGCCGACGGAGTTCTACCAGGACGGGGTCACCCACTACCGCGCGGCTCTCGCGAAGGAGCTGGACGACCGCGTGCAGATCGCCTGGACCGGCGTCGGGGTCGTGCCGAGGACCATCACCGGCGGGGAACTGGCCGGTGCGCGCGCCACGTTCCGGCATCCGCTCGTCACGATGGACAACTACCCGGTCAACGACTACGCACAGGACCGCATCTTCCTCGGCCCGTACACCGGCCGGGACCCGGCGGTCGCGATCGGCTCGGCGGCGCTGCTCGCCAACGCGATGGAGCAGCCGTCCGCGTCCCGCATCCCGCTGTTCACCGCCGCCGACTTCGCCTGGAACCCGAAGGGCTACCGGGCGCAGGAGTCCTGGCAGGCGGCCATCGACGATCTGGCGGGCGGCGACGCCCGCACCCGGGACGCGCTGCGGGTGCTGGCCGGGAACAGCGCGACGTCCGTGCTGGGCGGCGACGAGTCGGCGTATCTGCGGCCGTTGCTCGCCGCGTTCTGGAACTCCCGTACGACGGCGGACGCCACGGCGCAGGCCGACGCGGCACGCGAGCTACGGGCCGCTTTCACCGTGATGCGGGAGACCCCGCAGCGGCTGAAGGGCCCGGCGGACGGGCGGCTCGACGACGAAGTGCGGCCCTGGACGGAGCAGTTGGCCCGGTACGGGCGGGCGGGCGAGCTCGCCGTCGATCTGCTGCAGGCCCAGACGCGCGGCGACGGTGCGGCCGCGTGGAAGGCGTCGCTGGCCCTGGAGCCGCTGCGCGCGGCGGTCAGGGCGAGCGGGGCGACGGTCGGCAAGGGGGTGCTCGACCCCTTCCTGGACCGGGTGCGCAAGGAGGCCGACGCGTGGACCGGCGCGGACCGGGACGCCGGCACGGTGACCGAGGCCCCGGGCAGCCATACGGTCCGACTGAACCGGGCCCGCCCGGTGGAGGCGGTGACCGCGATGACCGTACCCGGCAGCGGAGCCACGGCGGACGCGCGGCTCGAGGCCCATGTGCCGGGCGAGGGCTGGCGCCGCCTCGGCCGGCTGTCGACGACCGGCTGGACCCAGACGGCGGCCAAGGGCGTGCGGGCCGACGCGATCCGGATCAGCTGGGCGACGGGTGCCGCCGTGACCGCCCCCGGCGTGAGCGCGGGCACGCTGCCGCCGACGGTCTCCGGAACCGTCCCCGAAGCCCCGCAGGTACGCGCCCTCGTGCCGTGGTTCGGTGACGAGCCCGCGGCCGGGCTCGATCTCGCACGGGGCGAGACGGACGCCGAGATCGGTGGCCGGCCGCAGCGGGTCGCCGCGCGGCTCGCCGCCCGCCGCCCCGCCGAGGTGCGCGGCGCGCTCACCGTGAAGGCGCCCCGGGGCATCGAGGTGAGCATCCCGAAGCAGACGACGGTGCCGCGCGGGTCACGTACCGACGTCCCCGTGGAGATCACCGTCCCGGCGGACACCCCTGCCGGTGAGTACGAGGTGCCGATCAGCTTCGGCAGCGAGGAGAGCACCCTCACCGTGCGGGCCTACCCGCGGACCGCCGGGCCCGATCTGGCGCGTACGGCCACCGCCTCCTCGTCCGGCGACGAGACCCCGGACTTCCCGGCGGCCGCCGCGTCGGACGGCGATCCGGCCACCCGCTGGTCGTCCCCGGCCGAGGACGGCGCCTGGTGGCAGGCGGAACTGGCGGAGCCCGCCAGGATCGGGCAGGTGGTACTGCGGTGGCAGGACGCGTACGCCTCCCGCTACCGCATACAGGTCTCCGCGGACGGCCGCAACTGGCGCACGGCGGCGACCGTCCGGGACGGCAGGGGCGGGCGCGAGTCCGTCCGCATGGACGCGAAGGACACCCGCTTCCTCAGGGTCCAGGGCGACGCCCGCGGCACCGAGTTCGGCTACTCGCTCTGGTCGGTGGAGGCGTACGCCGTCGCGCAGTAGCCGCGCACCGGCCGTCCCACGGACCGGACGGCGACCCCTCGCCACCCCCGGGGACGACAAAGGCCCGGGTCCTCAGGCTGAGATGCCGTCGATCCGGGCCATCGCGTCGTCCGCGCCGAAGGGTTGCAGGTACGGCAGCCAGCGCGGGTCCCGGTGTCCCGTCCCGATGATCCGCCAGGCGAGTCCCGTCGGCGGGGCGGGCTGCTGGTGCAGCCGCCAGCCGATCTCCGGCAGATGACGGTCGGCCTTGAAGTGGTTGCAGCGGCGGCAGGCCGCCACCACGTTGTCCCAGGCGTGCTGTCCGCCTCGGCTGCGGGGGATGACATGGTCGACGCTGGTCGCGGCGGCACCGCAGTACATGCAGCGCCCGCCGTCCCTGGCGAAGAGCGCCCGGCGGGTCAGTGGAACGGGCCCCCGGTAGGGAACCCGTACGAACCGCTTCAGGCGGACGACGCTCGGGGCTGGGATGGCGCGGGTGGCGCTGTGCATGAGGGCGCCTGACTCCTCAAGGCAGATGGCCTTGTTCTCCAGGACGAGGACGAGCGCGCGGCGGAGCGGTACGACGCCGAGCGGCTCGTACGACGCGTTGAGAACCAGGACATGCGGCACGGTGGATGCCTCCTTGTACGCCGGCGGCGCGTGGCTCGCGCCGGGACGATCCGATCTCAGTCTCTCCTCATGCCTGGTCAATCCGCCACCACGTGCGGGTAACGGGCCGGAAGGATTTTCCCGGGTCCCTGCCGTCCGCACGGCCCGGAAGGGCTGGAACAGGTGCTCAACAGGCCATTGCCGGAGCGGTCCCGGGATCGATGTGCGATCGGCCACACCTGGCCTCGCACCCCGCTCCCGGAACCGGCTGCCCTTGCCATATCCCCGGGTGAGGCGTGCCTCTCCCCTCCGTCACGGCAATGGAGCACTCCCGATGCCCCGTTAGTGTGGTTGGTCAGCCCACGTCCATCCGGAGGTTCCGCCGTGTCCCTGTCCGCCCTGTTGGCCGCAGCCCCGTCACCCGAGCCCGGCGGCTCGCTGGACGAAGCCGCCAAGCAGGCCGGCCACGCCGCGGGCTGGGTGGAGGAGAACTGGTCCACCTGGCTGAACACCGGTCTGCGCATCCTCCTCATCGCGGTCATCGCGGTCATGTTGCGCACCGCGATCCGCCGTGCTCTCACCAAGCTCATCGAGCGGATGAACCGCAGCGCCCAAGCCGTCGAGGGCACCGCCCTCGGCGGCCTGCTGGTCAATGCGGAACGCCGCCGTCAGCGCTCCGAGGCCATCGGGTCCGTACTCCGTTCGGTCGCTTCGTTCCTGATCCTCGGTACGGCCGCCCTGATGATCCTGGGCGCCTTCCAGATCGATCTGGCGCCGCTGCTCGCCTCCGCCGGTGTCGCGGGTGTGGCGCTCGGTTTCGGTGCGCGCAACCTCGTCACCGACTTCCTCTCCGGTGTCTTCATGATCCTTGAGGACCAGTACGGCG
Organism: Streptomyces sp. NPDC051020; assembly: GCF_040683105.1. Lineage (NCBI taxonomy): Bacteria > Bacillati > Actinomycetota > Actinomycetes > Kitasatosporales > Streptomycetaceae > Streptomyces > Streptomyces sp. NPDC051020. The sequence continues at coordinate 41,719 of NZ_JBFBCG010000001.1, forward strand.
TCGGGGACACCATCGACGCGGGCGTCGCCTCCGGTGAGGTCATCGAGGTCGGTCTGCGGGTCACCAAGCTGCGCGGTGACAACGGTGAGATCTGGTACGTCCGCAACGGCGAGGTGAAGCGGATCGGCAACCTCAGCCAGGGCTGGTCGACCGCCGGGGTGGATGTGCAGGTACGCCCCACGGAGGACCTCGGCCGGGTACGTACGGTGATCACCGAGGCCGCCGGGCTGATGGCCAAGGAGGACCCGTGGACCGAACGCCTGTGGGGTCCGGTGGAGATCCTCGGACTGGACTCGGTGCTCCTGGACTCGATGACGGTCCGGGTGACGGCGAAGACGATGCCGGGCAAGGCGCTGGGCGTGGAGCGCGAGCTGCGCTGGCGGATCAAGCTGGCCTTCGACGAGGCGGGCATCCGGATGGTCGGCGGCGTGCCGGCCCAGCCGGACGAGCCGTCGGCGGCGGACCCGACGGCCTCCATGGCTGCCCCCTCGGCGTACGCGTCCACGACCTCGCCGCAGTCCTTGGCCGCGACACCGATCACGCCACCGCCGAACATCTCGAAGTAGGACCCGGCCGTACGAGTTCGGCCGCGCGTGTGAGGCCGTACGAGTGAGGGGCGCCCCGCAGAGCCTGCGGGGCGCCCCTCACTACTGTTCCGGGCCGGAGGTCAGCCCTTCCGCTGATTGCACCTCCGCTGGGCGTTGATCTGGTCGCGGGTCATGATTTTTCCGCCGTGCGTTCTGTACTGATCGTCGGCCAGCTTCGCGGCACGTGTAGCAGGGACGTCGATCCAGTCGTCGTCCTCGAACTTCTCGTGCCCCTCCTGATCCAGCACCGTCGCCCCGACGTAGAACCCCTTGGGCAGCCGCTTGGTGAGCGGCTTCTTCTCCGTACCGAAGCTCCGCGCACTCCCTACGACGAACACACCCCGCCGGACCGCCTCCGACCGGGGCCCGTCCGCGTTCCACAGCGTCTCGAAGCCGTCTCCGTCTCCCCCGCCGTCCACGCTGACCACGATCTTGGCCGCGGACACCGACTCCGAGGGGCAGATCGGATTGGCGACGACTATGTCGTCCCCCTCCATCCGGAAGCCGAAATGCATGGGCGTGGGTGCCTCTCCGAGCTGGCAGGAAGACAGGGTCGCCATGGCGGCGGTCACCAGGATCGTCGTGGCCAGGACGGAGCGGAACGCGCCCCCGGTCACGGGACGCATTGCCAGTAGTCGCCGTCGGCGAACCCTGCCGCCTTCTCGTATGCGTTTTGGCACGGGTCCAACAACCCTTCCTTGTAGTAGTCGAACGCGAACTTGATGCCGCGCTTCTCCCACTGCTTCACGTGTTTGCGCTCATGCCTGAGTTTCGGCGCATCCACCAGATCCGGGTCGCCCGGCGCTGTGACGTAGGTGTCCCCGATGGTGGTTCCCCCACGGCCGAAGAGAGGTGCGTTCGTCGTGCACAGTGTGATGCCGCCCTTGTCCTTGCACGACGCGCCTGCGGTCTTCGCGACGACCGCGTACAGGTCACCGAGCTCGTCGGCCTGAACCTTCGGGTCCATGACCCTTTTGACGAGTCCGTCGAACCCTCTCTTTCCTGCGGACAGTTGGTCGTTGATCGAGCCGAAGAGGCTGAATCCCGAGTCGGAACCGCTCGTGACCGGCATGTTCTTGATGTGCAGGAGCAGGAACTCGGCGCGGCATTCCGCATTGCATCCGCGCAGGTCGACCACCGGCCGCATTACCCATGTGACACACGTCACACTCCCGGAGCACGCCCATCCGGCGCCGCGAGCCTCGGGAGCCGACTGGAGCGCAGCGCCGCAAGTAACGCTTTGGTTGCCACGGCGACGCAGGCCATTGACTCCCCGACAACAGCGCCATACCGTCCTCTCACCGAATAGGAAACTTTCCTAACAGAGGGCAGGTGCAGCACGCATGGCCGGAACGACACCGGGAACCCCCCGCGTCCTGCGGGCCATGAACGACCGGGCCGCCCTCGATCTGCTGCTGGAGCACGGACCCCTCTCGCGTACGAAGATCGGGAAGCTGACCGGACTCTCCAAGCCCACCGCGTCACAGCTGCTGGCCCGCCTGGAGGCGGCCGGTCTGGTCGTCGCCACCGGGACCGTGGCCGGGCGGCCGGGGCCCAATGCCCAGCTGTACGCGGTGAACGCCCGTGCCGCCTATGTCGCCGGTCTCGATGTGAACGCCCACCGGATCGTCGCCGCCGTTGCCGATGTGACCGGCGAGACGGTCGGCGAGTTCGAGCTGCGCACCCCGGGACGGCGCGCCGACGGTGTGGTGCGGCAGGTGGCGGACGCGCTGGACGGGGCCATCAAGGACGCCGGGCTCACCCGCTCCGATGTGCACCGGGTCGTCATCGGTACACCGGGCGCCTTCGACCCCGGTACCGGGCGGCTGCGGTACGCCTCCCACCTGCCCGGCTGGCACTCCCCCACCCTGCTCGACGAACTGGCCGCCTTCCTGCCGATGCCGGTCGAGTACGAGAACGACGTGAACCTCGTCGCGATGGCCGAGCAGCGGCTCGGCGCAGCCCGCGGCCACGACGACTTCGTCCTGCTGTGGAACGAGGAGGGGCTCGGCGCCGCCCTCGTCATCGGCGGACGGCTGCACCGCGGCTTCACCGGCGGCGCCGGTGAGGTCGGTTTCCTGCCGGTGCCCGGTGTCCCGCTGGTCCGTCAGGTCGCCAAGGCGAACGCGGGCGGCTTCCAGGAGCTGGCGGGCGCCCAGGTGCTGTCCCGGCTGGCCCGAGAGCTCGGCATCGACGACGAGCTGACCCGCGCCACCGGCACCCATCACGAGGTCGCGGCCGGCCTGATCGCCCGGGCCGCCGAGGCCGCGGAGCAAGGCGAGGACGGCCCGTATACCCGGCTCCTCGACCTGTTCGCCACCGGCCTCGCAACCGGTCTGGCCTCCATGGTCGCCGTACTCGACCCCGAACTCGTGGTTCTCTCCGGCGAGTTGATCGCCTCCGGCAGGGAACCGCTGCGCGCCCGGGTGCAAGGGGAGCTCGCCGAACTGGCTGCCTCCAGGCCCCGGCTGATCATCGGTGGCGTCACGCATCGGCCCGTACTGCGCGGGGCACTGGAGAGCGCCCTCGCCACCACCCGCGACGAAGTCTTCGACACGTCGCGCTGACCCGCCCGCCGCACGTCCGTCCCTTCCCTGCCCCAACCCTTCATCGGGAGACACCGCCATGTCCGGAAACCGCCGGAAGACGGCCGCCGCGCTCGCCGCGACCGCCGCGATATCCCTTCTCGCCTCCGCCTGTACCGGTCAGAGCAGCTCCGGTGCCCACGATGACGCGTCCAAGGAGACGACCATCACCTTCTGGCACGGCTGGAGTGCCCCGAACGAGGTCAAGGGCATTCAGGCCAACGTCGACGCCTTCGAGAAGGCGCACCCCAACATCCATGTGAAGGTCGTCGGCAACATGACCGACGACAAGATCAACCAGGCGCTGCGGGCGGGCGGTTCCAAGGCCCCGGATGTGGTCTCCTCGTTCACCACGAACAATGTGGGCAAGTTCTGCTCGTCCAAGGCGTTCGTCGACCTGAATTCCTTCCTGAAGAAGGACGGGATCGACGCGGACAGGACGTTCCCGAAGGCGATGAACGAGTACACCCAGTTCAACGGGGTCCGTTGCACGCTGCCGCTGCTCGGGGACGCGTACGGGCTGTACTACAACAAGGACGCCTTCAAGGCCGCGGGTATCGCCTCCCCACCGAAGACCTGGTCGGAACTTGCCGCGGACGCGAAGAAACTGACGAAGACCAAGGGCGACTCGTACGAGCAGCTCGGCTTCATGCCGAACTACCACGGTTACGAGACGACGATCGAGCACTACCTCGGCGGCTGGAACCCGACGTACTTCGACGGCGACGGCAAATCGAACATCGCCAAGGACCCGGCGTTCGCGTCGATGCTGACCACGCAGAAGAAGCTGGTCGACGACCTGGGCGGCTACGCGAAACTGGAGAAGTTCCGCACCACGTTCGGCGACGAGTGGGGCGCCAAGCACCCGTTCCACACCGGCCAGGTGGCCATGCAGCTGGACGGCGAGTGGCGGCTCGGCATGGCCGAGGACACCAAGCCGAAGTTCGAGATCGGCGTGGCCCCGATGCCCGTCGCCGACAACGAGGCCGACACCTACGGCAAGGGCTATCTGACCGGCACCATCGCCGGTATCGCCGCCACTTCGCAGAAGCAGAACGCGGCGTGGGAGCTGGTGAAATTCATGACCACCGACACCGACGCGGTGGTCGACTTCGCCAACGCCATTCACAACGTTCCGTCCACGCTGGCGGCGCTGAAGTCGCCGAAGCTGAAGTACGACCCGCGGTTCAAGACGTTCCTGGACATCGCCGCGAACCCGCAGAGCACCACCACCCCGCCCTCGGTGAACGGCGGGGCGTATCTGGTGTCCCTGCAGAACCTCGGATTCGACATCGAGAAGGGCAAGCAGACGGACATCAAGGCGGGTCTGGAGAAGACCGCCGAGGAAATCGACGCGGCGATCGCACAGGCGAAGTAGAACCGCGATGAGCACGTACACACTCCGCTCGAAGCGCCGCCGCGCGGCGCTGCGGACGGCGGCCTTCATGTCGCCGTGGCTGATCGGGTTCTGCGTCTTCTTCGCCTATCCGCTGATCTCCACGGTCTATTTCTCCTTCACCCAGTACGACGGCTTCGCACCCCCGACGTTCGACGGGCTGAAGAACTGGTCGTACGTCTTCAACGAGTACCCGTTGTTCTGGCCCGCCCTGCGGAACACGCTGTGGCTGGTCGTGGTCATGGTCAGCTGCCGGGTCGTCTTCGGTCTCGGCATCGGTCTGCTGATCACCAGGATCAAGACGGGGACGGGCGTCTTCCGGACCCTGTTCTACCTGCCGTACCTGGCGCCGCCGGTCGCGGCGACCCTGGGCTTCGTCTTCCTGCTCAACCCGGGGACGGGGCCGGTCAATTCACTCCTCGGCGAACTGGGGCTGCCCACGCCGGGCTGGTTCACCGACGCCACCTGGTCCAAGCCGGCCCTGACCGCGCTCGCGGTCTGGGGGGTGGGCGACCTGATGGTGATCTTCATGGCCGCGCTGCTCGACGTACCCAAGGAGCAGTACGAGGCGGCGGAGCTGGACGGGGCAACCGCTTTCCAGCGGTTCCGCTTCGTCACGCTGCCGAACATCTCGCCGATCGTGATGTTCGCCGTGGTCACCGGGATCATCCAGACGATGCAGTACTACACCCAGCCGCTCGTGGCCGGGAAGGTCGCCTCGGGGGTGATGGGCGGCTCCGGACAGCAGTTCGAACCGGGCTATCCCGACAAGTCGACACTGACGCTTCCGCAACTCGTCTACAACCTCGGCTTCCAGCGTTTCGACTACGGCTCCGCCTGCGTGGTCGCGCTCGTTCTCTTCGTACTCGCCATGGCGTTCACCGCACTGCTGATGCGGCGCCGCAGCGGGCTGATCCAGGCAGGTGAGTGACGTGGCGCAGGCTCTCGACACCCTCAAGGCCGCCGGCCCGTCGGCCGGACCGGTCACCCCGGCCGAGCGCGTCGCACGCCGCAAGGCGCTGCTGAACTGGATCGCCGTGCACGCGCTCGGCGTCGCGGCCGCACTCTTCTTCGTGCTGCCGTTCGTCTTCCTGTTCCTGACCTCTCTGATGAGCGACCAGCAGGCGCTGACCAGGGATCTGTGGCCGCACCCCTTCGAGTGGAGCAACTACCGCAAGGTGTTCGACACCCCGGGCTTCCTGACCTGGTGGAAGAACACCCTGCTGTACGCGGGACTCGGCACCGTCCTCACGGTCGTGTCGTCACTGCCCGTGGCGTACGCGCTCGCCAAGTTCCGTTTCCGTGGCCGCCGGCTGTCGCTGATGCTCGTCATCTCGATGATGATGCTGCCGCCGCAGGTCGTCGTCATCCCGATGTATCTGTTCTGGGCGAAGCAGCTGGACATGTCCGGCACGCTCTGGCCGCTGATCATCCCGATGGCCTTCGGTGACGCGTTCTCCATCTTCCTGCTGCGGCAGTTCCTGCTGACCATCCCGAACGAGTACCTCGACGCGGCGAAGGTCGACGGCTGCGGCGAACTGCGCACCCTGCTCAAGGTGGTGCTGCCGATGGCCAGACCAGGCATCGCGGCCGTCGCGCTGTTCCAGTTCTTCTACGCCTGGAACGACTACTTCGGGCCGCAGATCTACGCCTCCGAGAACCCGGCCGCCTGGACACTCAGTTACGGCCTGGAGTCCTTCAAGGGCGCACACCACACCGACTGGAACCTGACCATGGCCGCGACCGTACTGGTCATGGCCCCCGTGATCCTCGTGTTCTTCTTCGCTCAAAAGGCATTTGTCGAAGGCGTCACACTGACCGGAGTAAAAGGCTGACCATGAAGCTCGCAGTAGTTGGTGGCGGGTCCACCTACACCCCTGAACTGATCGACGGCTTCGCCCGGCTGCGGGACACGCTGCCCATCGAGGAGCTCGTGCTCATCGACCCGGCGGCCGACCGTCTCGACCTCGTCGGCGGTCTCGCCCGGCGGATCTTCGCCAAGCAGGGCCACCCGGGGCGGATCGTCACCACCTCGGACATCGACGCGGGCGTCGCCGACGCCGACGCGGTCCTGCTGCAGCTGCGCGTGGGCGGCCAGGCCGCCCGCAACCAGGACGAGACATGGCCGCTGGAGTGCGGCTGCATCGGCCAGGAGACCACCGGGGCCGGCGGTCTCGCCAAGGCACTGCGCACCGTCCCGGTCGTCCTCGACATCGCCGAGCGGGTCCGTCGCACCAACCCCGACGCGTGGATCATCGACTTCACCAATCCGGTCGGGATCGTGACCCGGGCGCTGCTCCAGGCCGGTCACAAGGCCGTCGGCCTGTGCAACGTGGCCATCGGCCTCCAGCGGAAATTCGCCAGGCTGCTCGACGTCACCCCCGGTGAGGTGCACCTCGACCATGTCGGGCTCAACCACCTGACGTGGGAGCTCGGAGTGCGGCTCGGCGGCCCCGACGGCGAGAACGTCCTGCCGAAGCTGCTCGCCGAGCACGGCGCCGCGATCGCCGACGATCTGCGCATGCCCCGGGCGATCGTCGACCGGCTCGGCGTCGTGCCCTCGTACTATCTGCGGTACTTCTACGCCCACGACGAGGTCGTGCGGGAGCTCGGCACCAAACCGTCCCGGGCGGCGGAGGTCGCCGCGATGGAGAAGGAACTCCTCGCCATGTACGGCGACCCGGCGCTGGACGAGAAGCCCGCGCTGCTCGCCAAGCGCGGCGGCGCGTTCTACTCGGAGGCGGCCGTGGACCTGGCGTCCTCGCTGCTGGGCTCGGGCGGCTCGGCGGTGCAGGTCGTCAACACGTACAACAAGGGGACGCTGCCGTTCCTGCCGGACGACGCGGTGATCGAGGTGCAGGCCCGGGTCGACAGCACGGGGGCGACGCCGCTCGCCGTTCCGGAGCTGGACCCGCTGTACGCGGGGCTGATCGCCAACGTGACGGCGTACGAGGACCTCGCCCTGGAAGCGGCGCTGCGCGGCGGCCGAGCCACCGGGCGGGCGGGTGGGAGAGACGCAGTCTTCAAGGCGCTGCTCGCCCACCCCCTGATCGGCCAGTTCGAGTACGCCGAGGCGCTCACCGACAAGCTGATCGCGCACAACCGGGAGCACCTCGCGTGGGCGTGAACGCTGCGGTCCTCGCCATCGACGCGGGGAACAGCAAGACCGATGTGGCCCTGATCGGACCGGACGGAACGCTGCTGAGCTCGGTGCGCGGAGGCGGCTTCCAGCCGCCGACCGTCGGCGTCGATGTGGCCGTGGACGTCCTGGCCTCGGCGATCGGCGAGGCGCTGGCGAAAGCGCGGGCGTACGGCGAGCCGGTGGAATCCGTCGCGCATGTGTCGGCGTGTCTGGCCAATGCCGATCTCCCGGTCGAGGAGCAGGCGCTCGCCGCGGCGCTGCGGGCCCGTGACTGGGGTCGCACGGTGGAGGTCCGCAACGACACGTTCGCGATACTGCGTGCCGGGGTCGACGAGCCCCGGGGCGTGGCCGTCGTCTGCGGCGCGGGGATCAACTGTGTCGGCATGGTGCCGGACGGGCGGACCGCGCGCTTCCCCGCCATCGGTCGGATCTCCGGTGACTGGGGCGGCGGTTCGGGGCTCGCCGAGGAGGCCATGTGGTTCGCCTCGCGGGCCGAGGACGGGCGCGGCGAACCGACCGAACTGGCGCGCACCCTGCCTGCCCACTTCGGGCTCGACTCGATGTACGCGCTGATCGAGGCGCTGCACCTGGGGCACATCGAGTTCGAGCGGCGGCACGAGCTGACACCGGTGCTGTTCGCGACCGGTGCGGCCGGGGACCCGGTGGCGCGCGGTCTCGTGCACCGGCTGGCGGAGGAGGTCGTCGCGATGGCGTCAGTCGCGCTGACCCGCCTCGGGCTGCTGGACGAGGAGGCCCCGGTGGTCCTGGGCGGCAGCGTGCTGGCGGCGCGCCACCCGCAGCTGGACGACCGGATCGCCGAACTCCTCGCGGCACGGGCCCCGAAGGCGGTGGTCCGGGTGGTGCAGGAGCCGCCGGTGCTGGGTGCCGGACTCCTGGGGCTGGACCACACGGGGGCTGCGCCGGAGGTGCACAGCAGGCTGCGTGCGCAGTACGGCTGACACCTCGGCAGACGGGGGCTGACAGCCTGCCCCACGACAGGGAGTGGATCAGCGAGCGGCGTCGTGCGGCTTCGATGGCAAGGCGGAGGAAGGAGTCGACGCGAAGGGGGCCCCTCCCATGCCCTTGAGGCCACGGGGGACTCGGTGACTGACGACAACGCCGCGAGCGGAGTCGCAGGGCGTCGGGAGCCCACTCCCTGTCGTGGGGCAGGCCGTGAGGGGCGTCCTGCGGTCGATCACGCCGCAGGACGCCCCTTGCGTAAGGGAACCGATCAGTTGTCCCGAACGTGTTCATGAGTGGGGAGATCGGTCCGCTTCGGGGGTTGCTCCGCCGATTCGCCTTGATCGGCGGCGCCTGCCTTGATCGAATGCGTGGTGCATCCGTGGATCGATGCGCGATCCAGGCGTTCCTGGTGTGGATGTCGGTCCCTGCGGCCATACTTCTGGCCGGGTGCCAGTCCCCTGATCGGCCGGGGGAATGACCACCGTCAGCGACCGAGGGGGAGGTCACGTGACATACCCGCCGAATGTGCGCACGGCGCCGGACCACGTGCCGGCCCAGCCGCCCGCTTCCGTGCCCGCGCCGCGCCGCGGCGCCTGGTCCGAGCCGTCGGCGCGGCTGCGCGCCGCGGCGACGACCGAACCGGGCAGGCTCCAGATCATCGGGGCCGTACTGGCGGCGCTCGTCGTCGCGTTCGGGGCCGTGACGGCGATCGAAGTCTCCGACCGGGCGGCCGCCGCAGACGACGTGGTGAGCCGCAGTCAGCCGCTGAGCGCCGAGGCGGCGAACATCTACCGCTCCCTGGCCGATGCGGACACCGCGGCGGCCAGTGGATTCCTGGCGGGGGCGCAGGAACCGCGCGATGTCCGCGAGCGGTACGACAAGGACATCAAGGACGCGTCCCGGCTGCTGGTGAAGGCGGCGTCCACCACGGACGCCGCGTCGCCGTCCGGCCAGGAGATCGCCACGCTCAACCAGGAACTCCCCCGGTACACCGGCCTGATCGAGCGGGCCCGCGCCAACAACCGGCAGGGGCTGCCGCTCGGCGGCGCCTACCTCCGGTACGCGAACCAGAAGATGTCCAAGGAGCTCCTCCCCGCCGCCGAGCGGCTCTACACCGCGGAGACCGGACGGCTCGACCAGGACTACGATTCCGCACGGGCTTGGCCGTTCTTCTCGCTGGGTCTCGGTGCCGTCGCGCTGGGCGGGCTGTTCTGGGCGCAGCGGCGCAACTACCGCAGGACGAACCGGGTCTTCAATCACGGGCTGCTCGCCGCGACCGCCGCGTCCACGGTGCTGGTGCTGTGGCTGGCCGTGGGACACACAGTCGCACGCACCGAACTGCGGGACGCCGATGTACACGGGCAGCAGTCGCTCGATGTGCTCAACCAGGCACGGATCAACTCGCTGAAGGCACGCGCCAATGAGCTCCTGACCGTGGTCGCCCGCGGCGCGGTGCTCACCGCCGACGGCAAGAACGACAAGTACGAGACCGACTACACCACGGGCATGAAGGCCCTCGGCGATGAGCTGGGGACGGCCAGGAAGCTCGCCGACGACTCCCAGGGGAGCGGGCCGGTGGCGCACGCCATCAGCGGTGTCTCCGAGTGGCAGACCCGCCACCGGACCGCCCGCAAGACCGACGACAACGGCGACTACGAGGGCGCGTTGAAGCAGATCATCGGGGCGAAGGACTCCACCGGGGAGTCCTTCAACCAGGTGGACGACGCGCTGGAGCAGGCACTCGCCCATGAGCAGGGCGAGTTCACCCGGGCCGCGAAGAACGGGCGCGGGGCGCTCGGCGGGCTGCCGGTCGGGGCGGTGGCTCTCGCCGCGCTGGCCGCGGTCGCCGCGATCATCGGGGTCAACCGCAGGCTGTCGGAGTACCGGTGAGAGGGGGAACGATGACCAGGACTGGTTCCGCCCGGGCCGGACTGCGCGGCTGGGGCGGGGTGGCGGGGATGGCCGTGGCCTGCGCGGTGACGGCCTCGCTCACCCTGCTGCCGCTCTCGCACGGCGGCGCCGGCTCCTTCGGCGTCGGTTACTCCGGGCCGGGCACGGCGACGGCGGTGCCCGCCCGGGCCGGCGACTGCAAGGACCCGGAGGCGAGCCTGCAGCCGTCGAGCGCCGACGGGCCGAGCATCGCGAAGATCAAGGCACGCGGGAAGCTGATCGCCGGGGTCGACCAGAACAGCTTCCGTTGGGGCTACCGCAATCCGGAGACGGGCAGGCTCGAAGGCTTCGACATCGATCTGGTGCGGGCCATCGCGCAGGACATCCTGGGCGACCCCGACAAGGTGATCTTCCGGGCGATCCCCACCAACCAGCGCATCGCCGCCCTGGAGAACGACAAGGTCGACGTCGTCGTGCGAACGATGACGATCAACTGCGGCCGGCTCAAACAGGTTTCCTTCTCCACCGCCTACTTCCAGGCCGGGCAGCAGGTCCTCGCACCGAAGGACTCGCCGATCACGGGATACGACAAGTCCCTGGCCGGCAGGCGGGTCTGCACCGCGGAGGGCTCCACGGCGTACGAGGCGCTGGAGAAACAGTCCTTCGGCGCGGTCTTCAAGGACGAGCACGACGGCACGGAGGCGGACGAGGACCGGCTCACCGTCCCCAACCAGCTGGACTGCCTGGTCCGGCTGCAGCTGGGCGAGGTCGACGCGGTGGTCACGGACAACGCGCTGGCTGCGGGCCAGGCCGCCCAGGATCCGGCCATCGCCCTCAAGGGCGACAAGCCGTTCACCACCGAGTACTACGGCGTGGCCACGAAACACGGCGCGAACGACCTGGTGGCCCGGGTCAACCACGTGCTGGTCGACTACCGCAGGGGTGGTGCGGACAGCCCCTGGATGGTCTCGTACCGGAAGTGGCTGGCGACCGGACTGCCCGGCATAACGGCGCCGCCTGCACCCAAGTACCGGAGCAATTAGTCCTTGATCCCGCCGGGTCCGCCCGGCGGGGAGAGCGAAGAGGTGATCGATGGGCGTCGCGGGCCCCTTCCCCGGCTATGCGGGGAGGCCCCCCGGCCCGGTCATGGACCGGGACGAGGCGGACCGTGCGCTGGCCCGGCTCGGCGCGGAGCACGAGGCGATCGAGACCTCGCTCCTCGCCCTGCAGGACCATGCGGGCCGCCGGCTCCTGGAGGGCGCCGATCTGACCGGTGTCACCAAGGAGCGCTGGGCCGCCACCGAGCAGTCGATCACGCTGCTGTGGGGGTATTTCGACGCCTACGCCGGGGCGATCGACGCGGCACGTGAGATACGGGCCAGGCGTCGTTTCCCCAACCGTGACGACCTGCTGGCGCTGACCGAACTTCTGCGCGGCCAGGGCGTCACGGTGGCGTCCACCGCCACCCGGCCCGATCCGTCGATCACCGGTCCGGCCAGACTCTCCGAGCGGTTCACGCTGGAGGAGCTGGTCGCCCGGATGAACGAGCTGTACGCACGCTCGCTGGACATGGTCGTCGCCTCCGACTCGGTATGGTCCGCGCTGCCCGCCCGGATAGATCTGCTCGCCGCCGAGCTGCACCGGACGCGTTCGCTGGCACACTCCGTCGGCGTGCGTCCCGGTGAGCACCCGGCGGGCGACGACCTGGAGTCGATCGCCCGGGAGCTGGCCACGCTGCGGGTCCAGGTGATCTCCGACCCGCTGGCGTTCTGGCTGCCGGGTCCCGGCAGCGCGGCGCCCGGCGGCGGACGTCCGGACACGACGCGCTACGACCGGGCGGCCCGCGCGCTGGACGACGTGCGGCGGGAGATCGAGGCGGTGATCGCGGTCCGCCAGGACGCCGAGCAGCGCCTGGTCCACCTGCGCGACGTGCTCTCCCGCGCGGACCGCACGCTGGCCGAGGCCCGGTCGGCGCGCGGCGAGGTGCTGGCGAAGATTGCCGCGTCCGAGGTGCCCGCGGTCAGCGGTCCGCCGACCGCGCTGCAGGAGCGGCTGGCCGCCGCGTCGGAGTACCGCAGGCACGCCCAGTGGCACCGGCTCTCCCCGCTGCTGGAGTCGCTGGAACGGGAGGCGGAGGACGAACTGCTACGGGCCCGCGAGTCACTGTCGGCGGTCACCGCGCCACTGGCGGTCCGGGCGGAGCTGCGTGGCCGACTGGACGCGTACAAGGCGAAGGTCGCCCGGCACGGACTGGCGGAGGACCCGGTGCTGATCGAGCGGTACGACGCGGCGCGCCGGATGCTGTGGAGCGCCCCGTGCGATCTGCGGGTCGCGGGGCAGACGGTGCTGCGCTATCAGGAGGCGGTGGCGGAACTGCTGGACGTCCGCCGGTCGTCCGCACCGGAGGACCGGCGATGAGCGCGCAAGGTGAACGGGCCGCTGCGGTGGCGGGGCGAACAGGGGGACCGATCATGAGTACGCAGTGCCAGCGTCCCGCGTGCGAAGGCACCTACGAGGACATGGGCGGCGGTGAGCTGTACTGCGACACCTGCGGTCTGGCCCCGGTCGTCTCGCCAGTGGGGATGGTGAGCTCGCCGCCCACCGGTATCGCGGTCGGCAAGGGGGGCAACAGCAGTTCGGCGCGAAGCAGTTCACAGGCGTCGTCGCGCTCCTCGTCCCGCTCGTCGACCTCGCGGCGTTCGGTCTCGGGGCGGCTCTCCCGGTCCCTGTCGGGGACCTCCACAGCCCGCTCGGTGTCGGTGCGTTCCTCCGGCGCGTCGTCGGGCGCTTCCGGGCGCAACCGGCTGGGCGCCGGCCTGGTTCAGGTGCCGGAGGTGCCGCGGCCCGACCCGCGTTCCGCGGTGATGGAGAACCCGGAGGTGCCGGAGCGGAAGCGGTTCTGTTCGCGCTCCGACTGCGGGGCCCCGGTGGGACGGTCGCGCGGCGAACAGCCGGGACGGACCGAGGGGTTCTGCACCAAGTGCGGCCACCCGTACTCCTTCGTACCGAAGCTGCGGGGTGGCGACATCGTGCACGGCCAGTACGAGGTGGCGGGCTGTCTGGCGCACGGCGGGCTCGGGTGGGTCTATCTCGCGGTGGACCGTGCGGTCTCGGACCGCTGGGTGGTCCTCAAGGGGCTGCTGGACACCGGTGACCAGGACGCCATGGCGGCCGCGATCTCGGAGCGCCGCTTCCTCGCCGAGATCGAGCACTCCAACATCGTCCGGATCTACAACTTCGTCGAGCACCTCGACCAGCGGACCGGTTCGCTCGACGGCTACATCGTCATGGAGTACGTGGGCGGCAAGGCGCTCAAGGAGATCGCGAACGAGCGCCGCACCGCGGCCGGGAAGCGGGATCCGCTGCCCGTCGAGCAGGCGTGCGCGTACGGCATCGAGGCGCTGGAGGCGCTCGGTCATCTGCACAGCCGCAATCTGCTGTACTGCGACTTCAAGGTCGACAACGCGATCCAGACCGAGGACCAGCTGAAGCTGATCGACATGGGCGCAGTGCGCAGGATGGACGACGAGGAGTCGGCCATCTACGGCACGGTGGGGTATCAGGCGCCGGAGGTCGCGGAGGTCGGACCGTCGGTCGCCTCCGATCTGTACACGGTGGCGCGGACGCTCGCGGTGCTCACCTTCGACTTCCAGGGGTACACGAACGTCTTCGTGGACTCGCTGCCGGACCCGGGCAACATCGAGGTCTTCCGGACGTACGAGTCGTTCTACCGGCTCCTGGTCCGGGCCACGGACCCGGATCCGGCGCGGCGGTTCGCCTCGGCCTCGGAGATGGCGGAGCAGCTGACGGGGGTGTTGCGGGAGGTCGTGGCGTTGCAGACGGGGCGTCCGCGGCCGGCCCTGTCGACGCTGTTCGGTACGGAACTGCGGGTCACGGACACGCAGTTGTTCGCCGAGCTGACGGGCGATGTGTCGCGGCTCGGGGTACGGGCGGAGCCGACCGGGCGGCGGAAGGGGAAGAGGACGGGTGGATCCGGGGTTCCTGTCGCGGCGGCTCCGGCCGCCGGGGCTCCGGCTGCGCCGGCGGTGGGGCACGCGGTGCCGGGTGTGCCGGGGCAGCGGGCTCCGGGGGCTGCCCTGCTGTCGGCGCCTCCCACGCACGTCCGGGGCGGTAACGGCAGCGTGGCCGCTCTCCCGTACGAGCCGCCCCGGGCGGCCGTTCCGCCGCCGCGGCCGGCGCCCGCCGCCCCGGACGCGTACGCCCCGGCCGGCCCCCGGCTGGCCGGGCTCGACGCACGGGCCACCTCGCTCGCGCTGCCCGTCCCCCGGGTTGACGCGAGCGACCCCAACGCGGGATTCCTCGCCGGTGTGATGACGTCCGCACCCTCCGAACTGATCGCCGCACTGCAGGCGGTTCCCGCCGCCTCGCTGGAGACCCGGCTGCGCGAGCTGCGCGCCCGCCTGGAGCTGAACGAACCCGGTGCCGCCGTCCAGACGCTGACGGGTCTGGAGGCGCTGCACGCGGACGACTGGCGGGTCGTCTGGTACCGCGGGATCACCTCGCTGGTGACCGGGGACAACGCGACTGCGGCGCTGTCGTTCGACGCGGTCTACGACGCGTTCCCCGGTGAACCCGCGCCCAAGCTGGCGCTGGGCATCTGCGCGGAGGTCCTCGGCCAGCTGGACAACGCCGCCGAGTACTACCACCTGGTGTGGACGACCGATCCGAGCTTCGTCAGCGCCGCGTTCGGTCTGGCCCGGGTGCAGATCGCCGTCGGGGACCGGGCCGGGGCCGTGCGGACGCTGGAGTCCGTGCCCGAGGCGTCGATCCACTACACGGCGGCCCGGGTCGCCGCCGTGCGGGCCCGGCTGCGCGAGCGTGCCCCGCACGAGCCGCTGATCGCCGACCTCACGGCGGCCGCCGACCAGGTGGCCGGGCTGCAGAGTTTCGGGCTGGACGCGGTGCGCCGCGAGCAGTTGTCGACGGAGGTGCTGGGGACGGCGCTGGACTGGGTACTCTCCGGGAGTCCCACGGCCCAGTCGCCGGCTCCGCAGTCGCCGTCGCAGTCGCAGGGGCCTGCCGGGCCGAGAATGCTGCTCGGCAGTGAGTTGGACGAACGCGGCCTGCGTTTCGGCCTGGAGCGTTCGTACCGGATGCTCGCCCGGCTTGCACAGCGCGGCGACGAGAGGATCGAACTGGTGGAGCGGGCCAACCGTTTCCGCCCCCGGACGTGGGTGTGAAGATGTCGCGGATGCACCAGGAGACGGCCTTGTCGAGGTGTCCCAACTGCGAGGAGCCGCTGGAATCGGGCGACCTGTTCTGCGGCGCGTGCGGGTACGACCTGTCGGTCGTACCCGCACCGCCGGAGGACCGCCCGACCATCGCGATCACCGTGCCGGTGACCGGTGCGCCCATGACCGGTGCGCAAGGGACCGGTGCGCCGGTGGCCGGTCCGGGCGGGCACACCGCGGCGGCCTCCGGTTCGGTGGAGTGGTCGGCCGCCTCCGCCGCCGACCGGTCCGAGCCGCCCGCCCCGGCCGGTCCGCCCGCCGGAGTCCGTTTCGACCGGCGGGGCGGGTCGGGCGACTTCGAACTGGCCGCACCCGCGGCACCCGTCGCTCCCGATCCCCGTACCACCGGCTCCGCCCCGGAGCAGGAACGCACGGCGGGCATCAAAGTGTGCGTGGCCTGCCGCGCCGGTCGTGTCGACACCGACGGCTACTGCGAGCACTGCGGCCATGCCCAGCCCCGCGAGCGCGACCACATGGAGCAGGAGCTCGGTTCGGTGGCAGCCGTCAGCGACCGCGGTCTGCGTCATCACCGCAACGAGGACTCGTTCGCGGTGTCGACGACCGCCCTGCCGGACGGCTCCCCGGCCGTCGTCGCGATCGTCTGCGACGGCGTCTCCTCGGCGAGCCGACCCGACGAGGCCTCGGCCGCCGCCGCGGCGGCGGCCAACGAGGCGCTGCTGGAGTCGCTGCCGCGCGGCGCCCACCCGCAGCAGGCAATGCACGACGCGATCGTCGTGGCGGCCGAGGCGGTCAACTCACTGGCCCACGACGACGGCCGGGCCAGGGAGCACGATCCGCACCACCACACGAACGCCCCGGCGTGCACCCTCGTCGGCGCGATCAGCGCCGGTGGACTGCTGGTTGTCGGCTGGGTCGGCGACAGCCGCGTCTACTGGGTGCCGGACGACCGCACTCGCCCGCCCGCACGCCTGACCGAGGACGACTCCTGGGCCGCGCAGATGGTGGCGGCGGGCCTGATGAACGAGGCGGAGGCGTACGCGGACGAGCGCGCCCACGCCATCACGGGCTGGCTCGGCGCCGATGCGTACGAACTGGAGCCGCACACCGCGTCGTTCAAACCGGACCGGCCGGGTCTGGTCGTGGTGTGCACGGACGGGCTGTGGAACTACGCGGAATCGGCGGACGAGATGGCCGCCGCGGTACCCGCCGATGCTCACGAACGACCGCTGCACGGCGCCCAGGTCCTGGTGGGTCACGCGCTGGACGGCGGGGGCCACGACAACGTAACAGTGGCTCTGCTGCCGTTCGCCGTGCCGTCACCAGGGGCAGGATCGGCGTAAGACCGACCGGCACAAGGCCCCACGTCCGGTACTGCCCGCTCCCGTGTCCGCCGCGACCATTGCCAGCTCTGCCACCTCTGCCAGGAGCCGATCAGATGGCCAACTTCTCCAAGTCCCACGTGCCGCAGTTCTCCGTCGAGGTGTATCAGAACGAATATCTGCCGGAGGGCGGGCGCGAGGTCAACGCGATCGTCACGGTCACCTCGACCGGCGGCGGCACCACCGGTGGCGTCCCGCTGACCGGTGCGACTCTCTCGCCCGCGCAGGTGCCGGGCCAGCGACCGAAAGCCGCCGTGGTGATCATGGTGGACTGCTCCGGTTCGATGGACTATCCGCCGACGAAGATGCGCAACGCCCGTGATGCGACGGCAGCGGCCATCGACACCCTGCGCGACGGCACCTCGTTCGCCGTGGTCGGCGGTACGCACATCGCCAAGGAGGTCTATCCGGGCAACGGCCGCCTCGCCGTGGCCGACGCGCAGACCCGCGCCCAGGCGAAGGAGGCGCTGCGCCGGCTCAGCGCGGGCGGCGGTACGGCGATCGGCACCTGGCTGCGGCTCACCGACCGGCTGCTCGGTGCCGCCGACGTGGACATCCGGCACGGCATCCTCCTCACCGACGGCCGCAACGAGCACGAGTCGCCGGAGGATCTGCGGGCCGCGCTCGACGCGTGTGCGGGCCGCTTCACCTGTGACGCCCGCGGTGTCGGAACCGACTGGGAGGTGAAAGAGGTCACAGGCATAGCCTCGGCGCTGCTCGGCACGGCCGACATCGTCGCCGACCCGGCGGGGCTCGCCGCGGACTTCACGCAGATGATGGAGAACGCGATGGGCAAGGAGGTCGCGGACGTGGCGCTGCGCCTGTGGACGCCCGTCGGGGTCGAGATCACGTTCGTGAAGCAGGTCGCGCCGACGGTCGCCGAACTGACCGACCGCCGCCTCGAGGCGAGCCCGCGCGCCGGGGACTACCCGACCGGTTCCTGGGGTGACGAGTCCCGCGACTACCACGTGTGTGTACGCGTGCCGGAGGCCGGAATCGGGCAGGAGATGCTCGCGGCCCGCGTCTCGCTGATCCTCCCCGACCCGTCGGGCGCGGCGGCCCCGCAGGTCCTCTCGCAGGGGCTGGTGCGGGCGGTGTGGACGGACGACATGGTGGCGTCCACCTCGATCAATCCGCAGGTCGCGCACTACACCGGCCAGGCGGAACTGGCACAAGTCATCCAGCAGGGGCTCGATGCGCGCAAGTCGGGTGACTTCGACGGAGCGACGGCGAAACTCGGCCGTGCGGTGCAGCTGGCATCGGCGTCCGGAAACGAGGACACTGCGAAACTGCTTTCGAAGGTGGTCGACGTCGTCGATGCGGCGACCGGTACTGTGCGACTGAAGGCGAAGGTCGCGGAGGCCGACGAGATGACCCTCGAAACGCGCTCCACCAAGACCGTCCGCGTGAAGAAATAACACGAGGGCCGCGCAGCTCAGCGGCGTGGCGAAGCGACGAGACATGACGGCCCCCGGGGCCGGACGAGGAGAGGGGGAAGCGCCGACATGCCGACCTGCCCGAACGGACACCAGTCGGGTTCCGAGGACTGGTGCGAGGTCTGCGGCCATCGCATGGCCGGGGCCGGCGCGCCTGCGGGTGCAGTCCCCCCGCCGCCTCCACCGCCGCCCGCGCCCGGATACAGCCACCCGCAGGGCCCCGGCTCCGGCGCCACCCAGCAGGCAGAACTCTGCCCGCAGTGCCGCACCCCGCGTGAGGCGATGGCGCCGTTCTGCGAGGAGTGCCGCTGGAACTTCCTCACGAACACGGCGACGTCGTACACCCCGCTGGCCCCGCAGCACGGCGGTCCTGGCGGGCCCCGCCCCGGCGGTCCGGTGCCCGGTCTGAACCTGCCGCCCGGCTTCCAGGCGCAGCAGGGGCCGCCCGCGCCGCCGCAGCAGCGCGATCCGTACGAGTACCAGAGCTCGCGGCCCTCGCAGGTGAACCGGTCGGCCGAGCCGCTCACCCCCGGGCCCCCGGCACCGGGCCCGCAGCAGCCGCCGCACCCGTTCCAGCGGCAGGGCCCGCCGCCCCCGCCCTTCCAGCAGCAGGGCCCGCCGCCTCCGCCGTCGTTCCAGCAGCAGAGCGCGCCGCCCTCGTTCGAACAGCCTGCCCCGCCCGCGCCGCCGCAGCCGCAGGCCACGGGTGACGACTGGATGCTGCCACCGCCCTCGCAGCAGCAGGTGCCGACACAACAGCCGTTCCAGAGCCAGAGCCCCGGCCAAGGACCGAATCAGGGGCCTGACCAGAACCAGGCGCCTGCGGGCTGGACGGCGGTCATCGCCCCGGACCGTGAGTACTTCCTGGCGATGATGCAGCGCAGCGGCCCCGAGGCGACCGGGCTCAACCTGCCCGCGTACTCCCCGGAGCAGCGCCTGCCGCTCACCGGCAACCAGGTCACCATCGGCCGTCGCCGGCACAGCACCGGCGAGTCCCCCGACGTCGATCTGTCCGTGCCGCCGGAGGATCCGGGCGTCTCGCACCAGCACGCGGTGCTGGTGCAGCAGCCCGACGGCAGCTGGGCCGTGGTCGACCAGAACTCCACCAACGGCACCACGCTGAACGGCGCCGGGGAACCGATCCAGCCCTACGTCCCCGTACCGCTCCAGGACGGCGACCAGGTGCATGTCGGGGCGTGGACGACGATCACCATCCAGCGCGACTGACCGGGTTTCTCAGCCGGCGATCAGTGGCCAGGCGTACGGCCCTTCGGGGTCGTCCAGCCAGGCCCACTGCCGCCCGTCGCGGACGGTGATGCCGAACCTCTCCCGCTCGGGGCGCTTCTCGCGCTGCCAGAGGGAGAGGGCCTCACGCGGGTCGAGGGTGGTGCCGGTCAGCGCCAGCAGGAACCGGAACAACTCGTTCTCCGCCACCCGCCTCGGCACTTCGCCGGTGTGCGGGTGGCGCACCGGCGGCACCACCACCCCGCGCAGGGGCACGAAGTACGCGGGGGTGTGCAGGAACCGCCCCTCGGCATACGGGCCGTGCGATGACGCTTGCACCCGCAGCAGGATCAGACCGGTCGCGAACGGTGCCAGGATCCGCGCCTGAGGCCTGCACTGCGCCAGCCATGCCTCCGGTACGGACGGCAGGGTGCAGGTCACGATGATCCGGTCGTACGGGCCGCGCTCGGGGCAGCCCCGCGCCCCGTCCCCGGTGATCACCGCCGGGTGATAGCCCGCCGCCGACAGATGGTTGCGGGCCGACTCCGTGATCTCCGGGTCGAGGTCCATCGTGGTCACCGCGTCGTCGCCGAGGCGGTGGGCGAGCAGCGCGGCGTTGTAGCCGGTGCCCGCGCCGATCTCCAGAACGGTGTGGCCGTCCCGTATGTCGAGCTCTTCCAGCATCCGGGCCATCAGCGACGGCTGACTGCTCGACGAGACGAGTTCGCCGTCCCTGATCCGGGTGGCCAGCGCCCCGTCGGTGTACGCGCCGTGCAGCCACTGGGCCTGCCGGGCCGGGTCGGGGTCCTCGCACCAGAGCCGTTCGGGCCCGCTGGTCCCGGTCACGTAGTAGTACGGCACGAACAGATGGCGGGGCACCGTCTCGAACGCGGCACGCCAGGCGGGGTCCTCCAGCGCCCCGCCCTCGGCGATCCCCCGCGCCATCGCCCACCGGGCCTCGGCGCCGGCCTCCGCGAACTGATCCAGATGTGGGCCCATACCTCCACTCTCCCGCTCGCGCCCCCCGGAAGCGACGAGGCGGACGGCGGGCCGGACCTCGGGGTTGCGGTTCCCTGTGCGGCTCGCCCGGTGGGGAACGGGTGCGCCGACGGCCTGTGCGGTCGTGGTGGGCGGTGGTGCGGCGGCGTTCGCCGGCGGGCTGCTCTCCCGGCGGTACCGGCACAGGTGAGTGCCCCCGGGGAGACTGAGCCGTCCGGGTCTGCCGGGTCCGGGTCCTAGGACCCGGGTCCTCGGCCGGTGCGTCTGCGACCATGGACGGGTGACAGAGAATCCGCACGACACGCTTCAGGAGCAGACCTTCTACGAGCAGGTCGGCGGCGAGGAGACCTTCCGGCGCCTGGTACACCGCTTTTACCAGGGGGTAGCCGAGGACCCGTTGCTGCGGCCGATGTATCCGGAGGAGGACCTGGGGCCGGCCGAGGAGCGGTTCGCCCTGTTCCTGATCCAGTACTGGGGTGGCCCCCGGACGTACAGCGAGCAGCGCGGTCACCCCCGGCTGCGGATGCGGCACGTCCCGTTCCGGGTGGACCGGGCCGCGCACGATGCCTGGCTGGGCCGGATGCGGGAGGCTCTCGACGAACTCGGGCTGTCCCCGGCGCACGAGCGGCAGCTCTGGGACTACCTCACGTACGCCGCCGCCTCGATGGTGAACACCGAGGGCTGACGGCGCAGCCCCGTCCCCTTATCCCCCACACACGCATGGACTGTGCGGAATGCGGTGCTCCGCCGTCGGATAACGGTCACGATCCCATCAAGGTGTGTGCGTAAGCGGTTTCCAGCAGGGGGTGCGCTCTGAAAGCATCCGGGGAGCGTCGGGGGGCGTGCGGGGTAACCATGTCGAGGGGGCCAGGTGACGGGGTTCGTCTTTCTGCGGGTGAGGGCGCATCGGCTCCTTCTTACCGCAGCCGTCCTGGCCGTCCTGCTCACCACATCGGTACTGGCGGCGCTCACCGCCTTCTCCGGCTCCATCGGCGACGCGGCCCTGCGCCACACGCTCACCCACCGCTCCGCCGCGTCCGCGTCGCTCGTCGTCTTCGCGCAGGTGGCGCGCGAGCAGCAGGGAGCGGCCGACCAGGCCGCGCGCAAGGCCGCCCGGGAGACGTTCGACGGCCTGCCGGTGACCGTACGGAAGCTGGAGGCCTCGGGGGCGTACGCGCTGCCGCGCAGCCTGCAGGCTCCGGAAGCCCGGCGCGGCAACCCCGATCTCACCCGGTTCGCCTCGCTCGACCCCAGCCGCGTCCGTCTCACCGCAGGCCGCATGCCCAGCGCCGGGAGTGGGAAGAGCGGCGGCCCCGTCGAGGTGGCCCTGCCCTCCGCCGTCGCCGATGTCCTGAAGCTGAAGCCCGGCGCACGACTCACGCTCACCAGTCGGCTCGCCGACGGCACCAGGCAGCCGGTCCTGATCACCGGCCTCTACAAAGCGGCCGACCAGGCCGACCCGTACTGGCAGTTGGACGAACTCGGCGGGCGCGGCGTCCGCAAGGTCTCCTTCACCACGTACGGTCCGCTGCTCACCGATCCCGCCGTGCTCGCCTCCGGGCGGATCAGCCCCGGCGGGATGTCATGGGTGGCCTCAGCCGACTTCCGAACCGTCACCACGGACCGCATCGACACGCTGCGCACCACAGCGACCAAGGGTCCGAAGGCACTCCTCGCAGCCCCTGCGTTCAAGGGCGGGGCCACCGCGCAGACCTCGCTGCCCACCGTCCTCGACCAGATCGACCGGGCGCTCCTGGTCTCCCGCTCGACCCTGATGATCGTCGCCGTGCAACTGGTGCTGCTCGCCGGTTACGCGCTGCTGCTCGTGGCCCGGCTGCTGAGCAGTGAGCGCGGCGGGGAGACGGAACTGCTGCGGGCCCGCGGTGGTTCGCGCGGCCGGATCACCTCGCTCGCCGCGATCGAGGCACTCCTGCTCGCGCTGCCGGCCGCCGTCATCGCCCCACTGCTGGCCGGGCCGCTGACCCGGCTCCTTGCGGACCGCAGTGAGCTGACCCGGATCGGGCTGCGGCTCGACGGCGGCGCGACCGGCACCGTGTGGCTGGTGGCCGCCGCCGTCGCGCTGGCCTGTGCGCTGGCCGTCGTCGCGCCCGCGCTGGCCGCCAGCGCGGGGGTGCGCAGCCGCAGCCGGGCCGCCGCGCTGCCCGGACCGGTGCGCGCGGGCGCCGACATCGGGCTGCTGCTGATCGCGGCGGTGGCCTACTGGCAGCTCGACCGGCAGACCGGCAGCGGTGCGCTCAATGGTGACCGGGAGGGCGGTCTCGGACTCGATCCGCTGCTCGTCGCCGCGCCCGCGCTGCTGCTGCTCGCGGGCACCGTCCTGACGCTGCGGCTGCTGCCGCCCGTGGCCAGGCTGGCGGAACGTCGTGCGGCGGGCGGCCGGGGGCTGTCCACCGCACTGGCCGGCTGGCAGCTCAGCCGCCGTCCACTGCGCGGTGCCGGACCGGTGCTGCTGCTGGTCCTTTCTGCCGCGATGGGCATGCTGGCGATCGGGCAGAGCGCGTCCTGGGACCGTTCGCAGGGCGACCAGGCCGACTTCAGGACCGGTGCGTCGGTACGCATGATGGGCGGCGTCAACGGCGATCCGACGAAGGCGGGCACATACGCAGAGCTGCCGGGGGTACGGGAGGCGGCGCCCGCCTTCCGTACGACGGTGGATCTGTCCGGCGACCGCACGGCCGACGTGGTCGCCCTGGACACCGCGCACGCCGACGAGCGAATGCTGATGCGCGGCGATCTCACCGACGGGCCGGCGGACGGGCTGTTCGGCTCGATCGCACCGCCGAAGAGCGCGCGGGCCGGGCTGCTGCTGCCGAAGGGCAGCAGGGAGATCCGGTTCGACCTGCGGATCACCGTGGCCTCGGCGCCGCACCGGGCGTCGCCGTCCGGCATGGCCCCGCAGGTCACCGTGGAACTGGAGGACCGTTACGGCGTTCCGTACCGGGTTTTCCTCGGATCCGTACCGGCCGACGGCCGGGCGCACCCCCAGTCACTCGCGGTGGCGGCCGCCGGTGAGTTCGCCGTGACCGGGTTCCAGCTGAACGACAGCCAGCCCATAGACCGGGACGAGACGCACCGGGTCGCCGTGAGCCGGCTGCGGACCGTGACCACGGACGGCACCGAGCAGCCGGTCCCCGTCCCCGCCGGATTCGGCTGGCGGGGCGCCAGCTTCCTCAACGAGACGGAGCCGCGTGGCTCCGTCGACGCGGCCGCGTCCGACCAGAACCCGCTGACGGTCGGATACGACACCGGGTCCGTTCCGGCCGAGGAGGTGGTGTACAGGGGGGTGCCGTTCCTCACCGTGCGGGTCGTCGCGGCCCGCGCCGAGGCCCCGGCACTCCGCGCGGTCGCCACCGACACCTATCTGAAGGCGGCCGGGGCGAAGGTGGGCCAGGACGTCGATGTCACGCTGGCCGGCGAAACGGTCCGGGTGAAGATCGTGCGGTCGGTCCGTCAGCTGCCCACCACCGGGCCCGGCGCCACCACCACCGCCGCTGCCGCCGAGGCGTACCGGCTCCGGGACGGCGGCGCGCTGCTGCTCGACCTCAAGGCCCTCGGCCAGGTCCTCGCGGACCGCCCGAACGCGGTCCTCACCGCCACCGAATGGTGGCTGAGCACCGACCCCGGCCAGGCCGGGAAGGCCGCCGCCGCGCTCCGTGAACAGCCCGACACCGACCCGGCGCAGGTCCTGGTCCGCGACGAGGTGGCCCAGGATCTGCTGGGCGACCCGCTTGGCCTCGGGCCGCAGTCCGCGCTGCTCGCGGTGGCGGTCGTCGCCGCCGCGCTGGCAGCGGCCGGCTTCGCGGTGAGCGCCGTCGGATCGCAGCGCGAACGGTCCGCCGAATTCGCCCTGCTGCGGGCGCTGGGTGCGCCGCGCCGCGGGCTGGCCCGGATGCTCGCCGCCGAGCAGGGCGTGCTGATCGCCATCTCGCTGCTGGTCGGGTTCGCGCTCGGGACCGTACTGACCAGGGCCGTCGTGCCACTCATCGTGCTGACCGGGCAGGCCGCCCAGCCGGTGCCGCCCGTGCTGGTGCAGCTGCCGGCCGGGCAGGTCGCCGCGCTGCTGGCGGGCGTCGCCGCGCTGCCGCTGCTGATCGTGGCAGCGCTCGCCCTGCGCCGCGCCGACCCGGCGATTTCGGTGCGCCACCAGGGGGACAACTGACATGAGTCCGCGTTCCGACAGCGGTCGTTCCGCAGCCATCGCCCGGGCCGGTGCCTGTGCCCCGTGGGTCCGCACCCGGCTGCGTACCGCGCCCGGGGCCGCCTGCGCGCTCGGGTTGCTGGTGCTGCTCACCGCGTTCCTCGCCGCCGCGTTCCCGCGGGCCGTCGACGTGTATGAGACCAAAGGGCTGCGCCACGAGGTGGCCGTGGAGGACCCCTGGCGCAGCGTGCTGGAGCTGACCGCTCCGCCGCCCGCCCCGGGGGTGGAGGCGGAGCGCGAGGCCGCAGTGCGTGGGGAGGCGCTGGGCGCAATCCACCGCAAGGTCCTCGCCGGGCTGCCCGAACCGGTGCGCGCCGACACTTCCCAGTCCTCGTACGGCATCCACACGACGGAGCCGATCGCCGCCGGGGAGAAATGGCTGCCCCGGCCCAGCGGCCTCGACCCCGAGCTGACGTACGCGACCCCGTCGGCCCTGCCGGCCCACGCCACGCTGCGCGACGGCGCCTGGCCCACCGTCCACGGAGAGGTCACCACGGCCGCCACGGAGGTCGAGGCCGTGGTCACCGAAGCAACCGCCAAGGCCCTGCGGTTCAAGGTGGGTTCGACGATCGCGGTACCGACCCGGGACGGGCGGCCGCTGACCGTACGGATCACCGGCATCGTCGCCCCGAAGCTTCCGGAGGCCCCCTACTGGTCGTTCGAGCGCCTGCTGCGTACCC
Organism: Streptomyces sp. NPDC051020; assembly: GCF_040683105.1. Lineage (NCBI taxonomy): Bacteria > Bacillati > Actinomycetota > Actinomycetes > Kitasatosporales > Streptomycetaceae > Streptomyces > Streptomyces sp. NPDC051020. The sequence continues at coordinate 67,432 of NZ_JBFBCG010000001.1, forward strand.
CGTCACTGGTCGCGAAGCCCGGCGCGGATCCCCCTCACTACTGGATAGCGGCCCTGCTGCTGCCGCCGGACGCCGCGCCCGCGCTGCTCGCCACGACCGGTGTGCCCGCGCCGTACTGGCGGATCGCGCCGGACGCCGACCGGCTCACCGCGGGCGACGTGGACCGGCTGCGTTCCCGGGTGGCTTCTCTGGAGAGCGGCCCCGAGCTGCTGAAGCTGCGTGCGCTGGCCGGTCCGGCGACACTGACGACCGATCTGGACACGGTCCTCACCGAGTACGACGCGATGCGTTCGGCGATCAGCCAGGTCGTCACGGTCGCCGCCGTCGGGATCGGTGCCGTCGCCGCCGTCGTCCTGCTGATGACGGGCGGCCTGCTCGCCGCCCGCCGCCACAGCGAACTGGCTCTGCTGCGCTCGCGCGGCGGATCGCTGCGCGGCATCGGCGGACGGCTGCTCGCCGAGACCGCGGTGACGACGGTGCCCGCGGCGGCGCTCGGTCTGCTGCTCGCCGTTGCCGCCGTCGGCCAGGCCCGGCTGTGGCCCGCGGTCATCGGGGCCGCAGCCGTCGCCGTCCTGGTCTGTGTTGCCCTGCCACTGAGTACGACGCTCCGTCACCGCAGACCGCTCCTGCACGGCGCCCGCGACGACATGATGACCGCCCGCCCATCTCGGCGGCGCACGGTTGGCGAACTCACCCTGCTGGTCCTGGCCGTCGGCGCGGTCGCCGCGCTGCGCCGCCGCGGTACCGCGGCGGACGGTGGTTCGGACTTCCTGGTCAGCGCCGCTCCCGTGCTGGTCGGGCTGATCGCGGCGCTGGTCCTCGCCCGCCTGTACCCGCTGCCGCTGCGGCTCGCCTCCCGCTCCGTCGCACGGCTGCGCGGCGCGATCGGCTTCCTCTCACTGGCCCGTGCCGGGCGCGCATCGGCGAGCGGCGCACCGGCCCTGCTGGCGCTGCTGGTCGCGCTGACGACGACGGCGTTCGGCGGCTCGGTGCTGGCTGCGGTCGCCGACGCCCGGGACGACGCGGCGGTGCTGGCCACCGGTGCGGACGCCCGGATCAGCGGCGAGGGCAATACGGTACCGCTGCCGGACCGGCTGGTCCGGGACGTACGGAAGGCGGGCGGCGTACGGGAAGTGGCGCCGGTCCAGATCGAGTACGGCGTTGCGCTGACGACCAGCGACCTCGGCATCGACGCGAGGGCCGCGCTGGTCGGCGTCGATCCGGGGACGTACGCCAGGCTGGCCCGCGCGACCGGTCTCGGACCGTTCCCCGCGGACCGGCTGAAGGCCACCGGAGCGGCGCCCGGGAAGGGCACGCCGCCGTCGAAGGACCGGGTGCTGCCCGTCCTGGCCTCGCCGGCTGTGGCCAAGCGGCTCGGCACACAGCCGCGCTCCGTCACCGCGCAGGCCGGGGACTTCAAGGTGCGGGTCGTCGGAACCGTGGCGCGTACGCCGGCCGTCGACACCGCCGACTTCCTGATCGTCGACGCCGCGTCCCTCACCAACCGGCAGACCACCACCCTGCTGGTCACCGGCGACTCCCCGGACGCGAAGGCGCTGCGCGCGGCCGCGCACCGGGCGGGCTCGAAGTTCTCCGTGCAGCTACGGTCCGAGGAGCGCGCGGCGTTCGTCGACACCCCCATGCAGTCGGGCGCCGAGCGGATCTACGCGGCGGCAATCGCGGCCGGCGCGGGCTACGCACTGCTCGCCGTGCTGCTGTCGCTGCTGCAGGCCGCACCGGAACGCACCGCGCTGCTGGCCCGGCTGCGGACCATGGGCCTCACCCGTCGGCAGGGCCGACGGCTCCTCGGCCTGGAGGCGACGCCGCAGGCACTGCTGGCCGCCGCCGGCGGTCTTCTCGTCGGCTGGGCGACGATCGCCCTTCTGGCACCCGGCGTCGACCTCGTACAGCTGGCGCTGTCCAGCGGGCCCGGATCCGACGCACTCGACACCGCTCAGCTGCGCGCCGACCCGTGGTCGCTGGCGCTCCCGGCGCTCGGCGTGGTCGCACTCGCCGCCGCCGTGGCAGCCGTGCAGGCCTGGTGGGCCGGGCGCCGTGGATCGATCACCGAACTCAGGGCAGGAGACACCCGATGACGTCGACGACCGAGAGCACGCTGACGGAGCTCGAACGGCGGGCCGCCGCACGCCGCGAACGGCCCTCATACGGGCACGACGCGCTGATCGCCTGCGATCGGCTGGTCCGCATCTTCAGTGCGGACGGGGTGGAGGTGCAGGCCCTCCAGGGGCTCGATCTGCTGGTCACCAAGAGCGAGTTGATGGCACTCGTCGGGGCGTCCGGCAGCGGCAAGTCGACCCTGATGAACATTCTGGCGGGCCTCGACGTGCCGACGGCCGGGTCGGCGAAGGTCGGGGGCTGCGATCTGCTGTCGATGGGCCCGAAGGAACGGCTCCGCTACCGCCGGGACGTCGTCGGGTTCGTCTGGCAGCAGACCGGCCGTAATCTGCTCCCGTACCTCACCGCCGTCCAGAACGTCACGCTGCCCATGCAGCTGCGCGGCCGCGGCCCGAAGGGCGAACGCGCGGCGCGCGCCGAGTCGCTGCTGCAGATGCTGGAGGTCGGGGACTGTCGCGACCGGCGGCCCCCGCAGATGTCCGGCGGCCAGCAGCAGCGGGTGGCGATCGCGGTCGCGCTCGCCAACAACCCCTCGGTGCTGCTCGCCGACGAACCGACCGGCGAGCTGGACTCGGCGACGGGCGAGCAGGTTTTCGCCGCGTTCCGCCGGGCCAACGAGGAGCTGGGGACCACCATCGTGATCGTCACCCACGACCAGGCGGTGGCGAGCGAGGTCCGCCGTACGGTCGCCATCCGCGACGGCCGTACGTCGTCCGAGGTGCTGCGCCGTACGGAGGTGGACGCGGCAACGGGGCAGGAATCCCAGGTGGCCCGCGAGTACGCGATGCTCGACCGCGCAGGGCGGCTGCAGCTGCCCGCCGAGTACACCGAGACGCTCGGGATGGAGCACCGCGTGATGCTGGAACTGGAGCAGGACCACATCGGGGTGTGGCCGGACGACCAGCCGCACCCGTAACCGGAGTTACTGGTGCTGGCCCCAGGGGGCTTCGGCCCGGTGCGGCACCGGCCGACTGGGCCGATGCATCGGCCCGCCGGTGCTCAGCTCGCGCCCACCGTCACCGCGAGGTTGCCGAGTCCGCTGCCCGCGCCGCGCACGGCGATCGAGCCGAACGGGGTACGCAGCCGCAGCCAGGTCCCGGCCGCGAGCAGCGCGACCGGGAAGTCCGGCGCCGGGCGGAGGAAGCCGAGGGACTGGGCGGCGTGGACGGCCCGCAGTGGAAGCGGGGTTCCGCCGACCGTGCGCGACCAGATCTCGCGGCCGATCAGGTCCCGCTCCGCCCTCGTACGCCGGCCCTCGGGCAGCGCCTCGTCGCGGGAGCGGAACTCCGCCACCGCGGCGGTGACGGCGGTGCGCAGGGAGACGGGGTCGGGCAGTCCGGGCCGTTCCTGCCAGCCGGTGCGCGGCGGGAGCATCCCCGTCCACGGGGGCCCGGTGACGGGCGCGGGCAGCCCGCCACGGGAATCACCCGTCTCGACGTCGAGCGACTCGAGGAGTTCACCGGCGGACACGGTGATGTCGAAGTCCATCGGGCCGGCCAGCCGCGCCGTCCGGATCGCGAGGACCTCGAACGACGGCGGCCTGCCGAACACGGCCAGTGCGCCGCCGCCCGCCTGCAACCGGACGGCGGCCGCCCGGTCGTAGTGCAACAGGCGGCCGAGGAAGGCGGCGAGATCCGCCGCCTCCCTCGCGTCCGCGAAGTGCAGCGACTGCACGGACACCGTCATACGGCGGCGGGCTCCTCGGCCAGGTACTCCTGGAGGAAGAGCTTCTCCTCCGCGGAGATCCGCCGGGGTCGCTCCTCTGCCAGGTCGTACGGCACGACGACGGTCGAGGCCCGTACATACACCTGGTCCGGGTCCTTGATCTCGTACGAGATCGTCAGGGACGCGGCACCTATTTTCGTGACCCAGGACTCGACGGTCACCGGCGCGTGCCGGTGGACCAGCGGGCGCACGTAGTCGATCTCGTGCCGGGCCACGACGGACCCGCCGGCGAAGGACGGCGAGCCGTCCCCCGGCGCCAGCCGGAACATGAAGTCGATGCGCGCCTCCTCCAGGTACCGGAGGAAGACCACGTTGTTGACGTGGCCGAAGGCATCCATGTCCGACCAGCGCAGCGGGCAGCTGTAGATGTGACGAGCCAAGACGATCAGCCTCGCGTGAGCTTCTTGTACGTGGCGCGGTGCGGGCGGGCCGCGTCCGCACCGAGGCGGTCGACCTTGTTCTTCTCGTACGACTCGAAGTTGCCCTCGAACCAGTACCACTTGGAGTCGCCCTCGTACGCCAGGATGTGCGTGGCGACGCGGTCCAGGAACCAGCGGTCGTGGGAGATGACCACGGCCGCACCCGGGAACTCCAGGAGTGCGTTCTCGAGCGAGGACAGGGTCTCGACGTCGAGGTCGTTGGTGGGCTCGTCGAGGAGCAGCAGGTTGCCGCCCTCCTTGAGCGTCAGCGCCAGGTTGAGGCGGTTGCGCTCACCACCGGAGAGCACGCCGGCCGGCTTCTGCTGGTCCGGGCCCTTGAAGCCGAACGCGGAGACGTACGCCCGCGACGGCATCTCGACCTGGCCGACGTTGATGTAGTCGAGCTCGTCCGACACGACCGCCCAGAGGGTCTTCTTGGGGTCGATGTTGGCGCGGCTCTGGTCGACGTAGGAGATCTTGACGGTCTCGCCGACCTTGATGCCACCGGAGTCCGGCGTCTCCAGGCCCTGGAGCATCTTGAACAGCGTGGTCTTGCCCGCGCCGTTCGGACCGATGACGCCGACGATGCCGTTGCGCGGCAGCGTGAACGACAGGTCGTCGATGAGGACCTTGTCGCCGAAGGCCTTCGAGAGGTTCTCGACCTCGACGACGATGGAACCGAGCCGCGGGCCCGGCGGAATCTGGATCTCCTCGAAGTCCAGCTTCCGCATCTTGTCCGCCTCGGCCGCCATCTCCTCGTACCGGGCGAGACGCGCCTTGGACTTGGTCTGCCGGCCCTTGGCGTTGGAGCGGACCCACTCCAGCTCTTCCTTGAGCCGCTTGGCGCGCTTCTCGTCCTTGCGGCCCTCGACCTTGAGGCGGGTGGCCTTCTTGTCGAGGTACGTGGAGTAGTTGCCCTCGTACGGGAGCGCGCGGCCACGGTCCAGCTCGAGGATCCACTCGGCGACGTTGTTCAGGAAGTAGCGGTCGTGCGTGACGGCGACGACGGCGCCCGTGTACTTCGAGAGGTGCTGCTCCAGCCAGTTCACCGACTCGGCGTCGAGGTGGTTGGTGGGCTCGTCGAGGAGGAGCAGGTCCGGGGCCTCGATCAGCAGCTTGCAGAGCGCGACGCGGCGCTTCTCGCCACCGGAGAGGTTGACGACCGGCCAGTCGCCGGGCGGGCAGCCCAGGGCGTCCATGGCCTGCTCCAGCTGGGCGTCCAGGTCCCACGCGTTGGCGTGGTCCAGGTCCTCCTGGAGCTTGCCCATTTCCTCCATCAGCGCGTCCGAGTAGTCCGTCGCCATGAGCTCGGCGACCTCGTTGAAGCGCGTGAGCTTGCCCATGATCTCGGCGGCGCCGTCCTGGACGTTCTCCAGCACGGTCTTCGACTCGTCGAGCAGTGGCTCCTGCATGAGGATGCCGACGCTGAACCCGGGCGACAGGAACGCGTCACCGTTGGACGGCTGCTCCAGGCCCGCCATGATCTTCAGCACCGTGGACTTACCGGCACCGTTGGGGCCCACGACACCGATCTTCGCGCCGGGCAGGAAGTTCAGGGTGACGTCATCGAGGATCACCTTGTCGCCGTGCGCTTTGCGCGTCTTGCGCATGGTGTAGATGTACTCAGCCAAGAGAAACCGTCCGGCTATCGATGTGTGGGCAGATACACCCCATCTTGCCTGACGTCCACCCTGCGGGGGAAACCCGTCCGGCCGACGGTACGCCCCATCGGCGCCTTCCGGTACGCGACAGCCCCGGTACACGTGGGCGTACCGGGGCTGTCATCAGCGCATCGTGACGATGTGGCCCCGATGCGTCACTCTTTGTTTACTCCGCGGTGGTCTGCGTCTCCCGCTTGCGGAGGAGGAAGACCGCGCCGCCGCCGACGACGACCAGGGCGATGGCGATGCCCGCGATGACCGGGGTGGCGCTCGAGCCACCGGTCTCGGCGAGGTCGCCCCCGGTACCGGCCGAGCTGCCGCCGGCCGTGGCCGGGGAGGGCTGGGCGAGGGTCTGGGTGTCGGGGCCGCCGGTGGAGCTGCCGCTGGTCTTGCAGTCCAGGACGCCCTTGAACGTCTCGGTGAACCCGCCGGGACCGGTGATCGTGAAGTCGTACGCCTGGTCCTCGGCGACCGGGAGGGTCACCGTCTGCGACGCGCCGGCCTCGACGGTGTGCTTGATGCCGGCCAGCTCGAAGGTGAATGCCTCGTCGCCCTCGTTGCTCGCGGTGACGTCCACACCACCCTTGGCGCAGTTCTTCTTCGCGGTGACCGCGGGGATCGCGCCCTTCTTGGCCCAGGTCGCGGTGGCGGTCGCGGAGACCGTGGACTCGCTGGAGCCGGCCAGGATCTGCGTCTGGCTCTTGGTCACTCCGGCGAAGGCCCGGCCGACCGGCACCGAGGTGGTGGCCTGGACGGTCAGCGAGGCGGTGCCGTCGGCGGCGCCCGCCGGGACGTCGAAGTAGAGCTCGGCGCCGTTGGCGGCGGCGGTGACGGGCTTGCCGCTCTTGTCGGTGACCTTGACGCCGCTGGCCGAGTCGGCGGGCGGGGTCACCGAGACCTGGCCGGCGTTGGTGCGGACGGTGACCGGCCCGAGCCGCTCACCGGACCGGCCGGAGACCGCGGCCGGGTCCAGGGCGAGGGACGCCTTCGGCTCGGCGACGTCCTGGGCCTGCTTCTCAAGCCAGTCGGCGAGCTTCTCGGCCTGCTTGTCGGCGGCCTCGACATCGGCGTCGTCCGAGTAGCGCCAGATGGCGACCTGGGTGCCCGCCGCCGCGGTCCGCTCGGTGAGCGGCCCGGTGCCGGCCTTGTCGGCGAGCGCCGCGAGGTCATCGATCTGCGGGTAGGAGTGCTCCAGGATCCAGCGGATCCGGCCCGCGTTCTTGTTGGCGCCGAGCGACGTCTGGTTCCAGGGAGTCTCCAGGTACTTCGCCTGGTCCTGGGTGGGGTTATGGATGTCGATGCAGTACGTCTTGAGCTTGCCGCCGCCGTCGACGGTCATCTCGAAGAGCCCGGCGGGCAGTTCCTGCTTCTTCCCGTCCGTGGTGAGCACGGCCCGGTCGTAGGTCTTCAACCCGTCCAGCACCGCGCTGGCTCCACCCTGGTGCTGCGGCGCCTCGTCGGCGGTCGCAGTGCCCGCGCCGACGAGGGCCCCGGCTATGACGAGTCCGGATGCCACCACCGATGCGGCCAGCCGGGCAATGCCCCGGCCCCGTGGCGGATTCGCCCCCGCATTGGACGATGAAAAGGTCGCTGAAGAAGCAAAAAACACAGATGTCCCCTCTGGGCGAGGCCTTCCGCGCCTGATGCGCGTGTGGGGATTGCCCCGCCAGTCGACTCAAGTACCCCGTGAGTACTGGGGAATCCTAAGGAAGCGACAAAGCACAGTCCCCCGTCATACCGTCGTACAACCATTCCGAATCAGAATCGTTATCGCCGACCTGTTTACCGCCCGCCGCCGCCCCCGATCCCCCCGCCCCGAACGGCGTCACGGCGCCGACGCCAGCTCAGGGATCGGCTCTTGACGCATCATCATCCCCACCGGCGTCTGCGCCGGCGTCCCCGTCGTCTCCCCCGATTCGACTGCCGCCCGCCGTCGCCCCTGCTCGGCAGCCTCCCCCCTTCCTCGCACATCTCCCGCCCCGTCCCGCCCGTCCCTCCTGCCCGGTCGTGCCGTCAGCGTCGGGTCACCCCGCAGCACCCGCCGGAACGCCGACGTCCCCCGCGTCAGATCGTGTCCGACCGCCACCGCCTCGATGTCCACGAACGTCCGGCGCTGTCCGTCCCGTTCCTCCTCACGCACCTTCAACCGGCCGTGCACGAGCAGCGGTTCTCCGACGGATACCGAGCCCGCGAGATTCGCCGCCAGTGTGCGCCACGCCCACACGGTGTAGAAGCTGGTGTGCCCGTCCGTCCAGAGCTGTTTCTCCCGGTCCCATCGGCGGGCCGTCACGGCGAACCGGAATCGCGCCATTCCCCCGGTCGCGGTCTCCCGGAATTCCACCCCGGTCGCCGCATTTCCCACCAGCGTCACCACGGTCTCGTTCATGCCTCCGCCTCCCCTTCGGCTCCGTGACCGCTGCCGCGCGGTCACTGATCTCATGCTGAAGGGGAGGCGGGGATCCTGCTGAGGACTGTGGACTACCGGCCGGTTGTGGAAAACTCCGTCACCGCCACGTACCGCTCACGCACCTCCCGGTACCGCACCAGTTCGGCCGCCACCGGATCGAGCACCTTCGCCCGGCCGACGGCCGCCGCCGCCTCGCGCAGGCACCGCTCGGCCTCCTGCCCGTACCGCCGGGCGGGCCCCCGGGCTGCCGCCGCACACGACCACTCGACCAGTGGACCGCCGATCACGCCCGCCAGCATCACCAGCGCGGGCGTGAGCAGTCCCGGTTCGATCACGCCGATGATCTGGCCGACCAGCCAGAGCCCGCCGAAGATCTGCAACAGCGTCATGGACGCCTGCGCCAGCACGGCGGCGGGCCACCACGCGGGCCTCGGCGGCTTGCCACCCACCCGCCCGCTGTGCGCCGCACCCGATGCGCCGGCCACACCGGTGGCCATCACGCCCCCACCGCCGACGGCGGCCGCGGTACCGCGCCCCGCGTCGTCGCCCGCGCCCCTGGCCCGCCCGTGCCCCACCGTTCCGGCCTTCCCGGCCAGCTCGTCCAGCGCCTCCGGCAGCCCCGTCGCCCCCTGCACCGCGGCCTCGCGGACCGCCTGCGCCCAGGGACCCGGCAGCCCGTCCGCGGCGGCGTCCGCCACCGTCCGTACCGCCTGCTCGACGCGTTGCCGGGCGGTCAGCTGTTCCTCCGCGGGCGCCGGCATGGCCGCCGCCCGGTCCGGACTTCCCGGCCGCCGGGTGGACTCGTACCACCGCCACAGCCGCAGCCACGGCGTCCCGCAGGCGCGTCCGGCGTTCCTGCGCCACTCACGTTCGGCGGCCTGACCGGCCGCGGCCGCGCCCACCGCCTCCCCCAGCCGGTCGGCGAACTCCTCGCGGGCCCGTTCCCCGAGTCCCGGCCGCCCCTCGGCGACGTACACCGGCCGCAGCTTCGCCGCCGCGGCGTCCATATCGGCCGAGAGCCGGCGCGCCGCTGCCGTGCGCTCCTGCACGAACCGGCCGAGCAGCTCGCGCAGTTCACCGACGCCTTCGCCGGTGAGCGCGGACAGCGACAGGACGGTGGCGCCCGGTTCGCCGTGTTCGCCGAGCGCCATGCCGTCCTCGTCGAGGAGCCTGCGCAGGTCGTCGAGGACCTGGTCGGCGGAGTCACCGGACAGCCGGTCCACCTGGTTGAGGACGACGAACGTGACCTCCGCGTGGCCGGCCAGCGGTCGCAGATAGCACTCGTGCAGGGCGGCGTCCGCGTACTTCTCGGGATCGACGACCCAGATCACCGCGTCGACCAGGGCCAGCACCCGGTCGACCTGCTCGCGGTGCCCGGCCGCTGCCGAGTCGTGGTCGGGCAGATCGACGAGGACAAGCCCCTGGAGCGCCTCGTCCGCCTCCGTACCGCCCTGCTGCGGCCTGCGCCTGAGGCGTCCCGGGATGGCCAGCCGGTCCAGCAGTCCGGCGGCGCCGTCGGTCCAGGAGCACGCGAGGGGCGCGGCGGTGGTCGGCCGACACAGCCCGGTCTCGGAGATCTGTGCGCCCGCCAGGGAGTTGAAGAGCGTCGATTTGCCGCTGCCGGACGCCCCGGCGATGGCGACGACGGTGTGCCGTGAGGAGAGCCGCTGTCGTGCGGCTGCCTCGTCGAGTACGCGCCCCGCCTCGGCGAGCGTGGTCCCGTCGAGGCGGGCCCGGGACAGCCCGACGAGTTCGCGCAGCGCGTCGAGCCGCGGCCGGAGCGGGCCGCCGGAGGGTACGTACGCCTCGACCTGAGGACGTACGTCGTCGGGGGCGGCCTCGGACGCGGGATCCTCGGGGACCATGGCGAGGGCCGCCGCGCGCCGGGCGATGAGCCCGTCGTCCCACCGGCCCTCGGACGCGGGGGCGTGCCGGCCCTGGCATACGACGACACCACCGGCCTCGCCCTGTTCCTGGCCGTGATCCTGGTCAGTAACGGCAGTCAATGCTGCCCCCTCTCCTTCTGCAGTACGGACAGCGCGGCAATCAGTTCGGCCTGCGGCTCCGGGGCCACGTCGAGCGCGTCGAGCGGCGCCAGCCGCCGGTCGCGCTCGCTGCCCAGCACCCGGTCGAGACAGTTGGTCAGCAGGGCCCCGCCCTTGTCGCGCAGCCGCAGCGCGCCCTGGGCTCCGATACGTTCGGCAAGCTGCTCCCCGGCGCTGCGGGCGCGACGGCCGCCGAGCAGCGCGGCGGCCAGCAGCGCGGCCACCGTCTCGGCGTCGGGTGCGGCGCTGCGTTCCAGTCGGCGCACCTCTTCGTCGGCCAACTCCTCCAGGACCCGCCGCCACCGCCGTACGGCCATGGCGATCCGGCCCCGGACGTCCTCGGCGGCCCCCCATCCCCCGGCTTCCCGGCCCGAGTTCCCGAACCCGAACACACCGGCTGCGGGTTCGCGCTGCCAGGCGGTACGGATCTGCTCGTCTGCGGCAGCCACAGCGCACTGCAGTAGCGCGGCGAGGCTGTCCACCAGCGCTTCGAGGAGTTCCTCTGACGTGCTGTAGTGCGGGTATCCGCGCCATCGGGTACGGGCGTCCCCGGAGAGCACGCCACCGTTCTCCACCCGCCGCCGGACCCGTGCACTCTCCTTCTGGTAGGCGTCCTCGACCACACCGGTGAGCCGCACGGCCGCGGCGTGCTGTGCGGCGACGGCGCCGGCCAGCTCCGGCATCCGCACGTCCATCGAATCGATGACCCCGGCCGCCGTACGCCCCACCGCCTGCTGACGGGCCGCCGGATCGTGTACGCGGTGGCTGAGCCAGGCGCGCAGCGGGGCAACCGCGGTGGTGGGCAGCAGCCCGCTGCCGCCGCCCGCCGACTCGGGCAGTTCCGGGATGGTGAACCGCGGCACCTCACCGAGTCCCGCCTTGGTGAGGAGCGCCCCGTACTGCCGCGAGACCTCGCCGATCACCTGGTGCGGTACCCGGTCGAGCACGGTGACGAGCGAGGCGTCGTACTCCTTCGCGGTGCGCAGCAGATGCCACGGCACCGCGTCGGCGTACCGGGAGGCGGTGGTCACCATGACCCAGACGTCGGCGGCACAGATGAGTTCGGCGGCCAGCACCCGGTTCCGTACGACGAGCGAGTCGATGTCGGGGGCGTCGAGCAGCGCGAGCCCACGGGGCAGACTCGCGGCGGTCTCGACCCGCAGTGTGGTCCCGTCCTCCTCCGTACCGTCGTCGAGCCCGTCGAGCTCGTCGCAGAGGCCGGGGTCCATGGACTCCCCCGGCGGCAGCCAGACCCGGGTCAGCTGCGGCAGCACCCTGCCCCCGGCGAACCAGTGATGGTCATCCGGATGGCAGACAAGGACGGGGATCCGGGTGGTCGGCCTCAGCACCCCGGCCTCACTGACCCGCCGCCCCACGAGCGAATTGACGAGCGTCGACTTCCCGGCGCCGGTGGATCCGCCGATGACCGCGAGCACGGGCGCTTCGGGATCCTTGAGCCGGGGAAGCAGGTAGTCGTCGAGCTGTGCGAGCAGCTCGACCCTGGTCTGCCGGGCACGTGTCACCCCGGGGAGCGGGAGTGGGAGACGCACGGCGGCGACACGGTCGCGCAGGGCGGAAAGTGCGTCGATGAGCTGAGGCCGTACGTCCATGGTCACCACATGCGAAGAATGCCCAATTTTGGCGCCATTTTGAAGCGTATAGCCACCTCTGCGCGCCGATGGCGCCGTCGGGACAGAGGGGGCGAGTGGGACGCAGGCATAACGAGTACACAACACCCGGGGCGCGAGGCGTCAAAAGCGATGCGCGGGCCGCGCCTACCTGCGATTATCGGTTCGCTTCACCGAACCTACACATCGTGCCACGCAGGTGAAGCAACCGGGTCAAGGCGATCGGAGCCCTATCCTTGTCCCGGCAAGGTCACGGACCGGCCCGGCCCCAGGGCTCCGGGCCACCGAGGCCACCATCCGGCCCCCGTAGCTCAGTGGATAGAGCAGGCGCCTTCTAAGCGCTTGGCCGCAGGTTCGAGTCCTGCCGGGGGCACTTTGCCCGCACGACATCAGGCCCTCCCTCGGGAGGGCCTTTTTGCTGGTCATGGCACGGTAGCGGGGGCCATGTAGCGAACGCGTAAGCGCCGGACCCTCCCCAGGTCACGGTGGGGAGGGTCCGGCGCTGTCCGGCTGAACTGTATAGCCTCGCCCGTAGATTGGGCACCACTCCGCCGCGGCTGAGACCGTTTAGCCCCCAGAAGTCGCTGTAGCCGATGTCGGACGCATCACCGCACACTTGCCAGAAGATGTCCGGACGCTCCATTCGAGCCAGGGCTCGAACCATCTCAGTAATACCTCTCCTATTATCGAGACGCAGGATGACGAACTTGTCACCCTTGAATAGCGAAGTGATCCGAATTATCTCATTCACGACACTCATCGGATCGCTGCTGCCATGAAACTGGCCCGCCATCCCGAAACGTTCCTCGAATTTATTCGCGGGAACCGGATCTTCTAGAACGCTGCGACGTTCCGCACTCGGCAGCGTGGCCCAGTCGTTCACCCACTCTTCCAGGTCCGCCCTTCGCACTTCCGCGTGGACGATTGCTGGCTCGCCACCAGAATTCTCCGTTCTCGCACACCCATAAAGGATCACGGTCACAGCATCGCAACCATCGAGCTGCTTGGCCACCACCAGCGATTTCTTCACCTGGTGAGCGAGGGACGACCTCCGCCGCGGCTCGAAGTACCACTTCCGCTCCACGGGCAAAGCCAAGACTACCTTCACAGGTTCTGAATTCATGCCGCGCAATCTAGCACCAACTGTGGCGATTGGAGCACCACTTGAGCACATCCGCGAATCGAAATATCGACGCCCTGTCCGATGCGCTCGGCAAGAACACATCAGACATTCAGAAGCTACTCGAAGACGGATCGGCAAGCTTGGTCCTGGAGCGCTGCGATGAGGAGTGATCCCGTGCCAGACGCGTGCCAGAACAATCGGGGGGCCGCGGTCACTAGCGGTCACGGCAGAGGCCATCTGACGACTGGCTAAGTAACGCTTTCCACAGGTTAAAGCTTCCTTCTCTTCGGTTTGCCCGGTGATTCCCAAGCTCAGGGCTCGTCTACGCGCCCGTTCAGGTGGAAGAGAAGCCACTCGAGCCACTCGGCCTGGCGGGTACGGAATCGTATACTCCGATTTAAGGAATACGACTTCTCTCACGCTTCGGGTCATCTCGGACACCCGATCAAGCCAAAGGTGAATTCTGGCCATACTTTTCAGGCCACACAGGCGCCTCGCGCCAACCAGGGATCGCTCCCATCCAGCCACAGGGGGTCGGAACCAGCCGGGCCGCACTGCGAATCTTCTCCGATGCGAGGCACCGAATGGGCCACGCAGGTAGGGTGTCGAATTATGACGACGAGCTCCGGGAAGGAGCGATCGCGCCCCGATATCGACCATCGCCACCTATAGCTGAAAATAGTCTGGTGATCGACTTGAAGCCGGCTGGCCAGTTTCCGCTGGCGAGTTTTCGTACTCTTCGTCGTCCTGTATCGCAAGGCGCGCCGCAGCACCATTACTCGAGGTCAGAGCAAACGTCCATGAAATCCGCTCCAGTCGCTCTCCGTAGACCTTTCCTCATATGGCTGATTCCGGTGGTGTGGACCGTTGCCTTCGGCTTGTGGGGGCTCTCCCGTCAGGACAGTGTCTGGCGGGACGAGGCTGCGACCTGGCAGGTCGCCCAGCGGTCCACCGAGGACATCGCGCGCATGCTCGAGCACGTCGACGTCGTGCACAGCCTCTATTACCTGTTCATGCACGCGCTCTTTGAATGCTTCGGGCCATCCACCACCGTTTTACGCTTGCCGTCCGTGCTGGCCGTAGCGGTGGGAGCCGCCTGCGTCTCGCTGATCGGTCACCGACTGGCGGGCACATGCGTCGGCCTCGGAGGCGGACTGGTCTTCGGGATGCTTCCGGCCGTGCAGTTCTACCTCCAGGAAGGCCGCCCCTACGCACTGGTGGCGGCCGGGGCTGGGATCTCGACCCTGCTGCTCGTGACCGCGCTGCAAGGACGCGACCGGAGGAGGTACTGGATTGCCTACGGCTGCACCGTCCTCATTTGTGGCTACCTGAACTGGCTGGCGCTGCTGATCCTGCCCGCGCACCTGACGACCCTGGTGTGGACGCGAGCCCCGCGCCAGGTCCGGGTACGTTGGGCTGCGGCTTCGGCGGCCGCCACGGCGGGCGTCCTGCCCCTGATCCTGTTCAGCATGGGCCAGTCCGCCCAGGTGTCCTGGGTGCCGCCGCTGACCTGGCACATGCTCATCGGGCCAGCGGTACTCCTGGCGATCGGCGGACTCGGAAGTCTGGTGGACCGGCGGGCGGGACGACTATCGGTGGCCGCCGTCGGTCTGCCCCTGTTGGCAGTTCCGCAGATCGGCCTGATCGGACTCTCCCTCTTCAAGCCGCTGTTCGTGGACCGCTACATCCTGTTCAGCCTGCTCGGGCTGGCACTGCTGATCGGCACGGTGGTACGCGAGGTTGCGCGACGTTCGCGGAAGGCCTCGGGGTGGGTTCTTCCGGTCATGATCGCCGTCGCCGTGATCTCGCTGCTTCCGCAGTCGCTGGCCAAAAGGTCCCCTGCAAGCAGGGTCGACGACGTCCTGGCAGCGGCCGAACAGACGCGGCGGCTGAAACAGGACGGAGACGGTGTGCTGTTCATACCCGCGGCGCGACGAGACACCATGCTGGTCTCCCCCGATGCCTTCACCGGCCTGCAGGACATCGCCCTCGCCGAGACACCCGAAGAATCCGGAACTCTGAAGGGGGTGGAGGCGAGCCCCTCACAGGTCCGGACGGCGATGCTCGCCCAGCGGCGGATACTCCTGGTCACGGATGCGACACAGGTGGCGAGGCTGACGAAGGGGGAGCGGGACCGCACGAAGATCGAGGTGCTGAGCACGTACTTCACCCTGGTATCCGACGAGCAGGTCCGCGGCCGACGAGTGGCTGTGTACGAGCACCTCGAACCTGCTCCGTGACCGGTGACGGGCCGCCTCCGAGCGGATCGCACCCGACTGCCTCTCCTCAGCCGGCGTCACGGGACCCGCGCCACACCCACGTAGAACCCGCTCCGCCCGTACACCGGCGCGGGTTCCTCCCGATACCACTCGGGCGCCGTCACCAACCCCGGCTCGACGAGCTCCAGGCCCTCAAAGAAGGGCTCGACCTCCTCACGCGTACGCATCCCTCGACCAGCTTGCGAGTGAGCCCGTACGGATCCTGCTTGTCTGACAGGAAATGCATCAGCGCGATGAGTGAGCGTTTTCAGGGTGGCCACCGATGGGGTGACGGCGGCGAGGGCGCAACGCCGAGGCACTCGTGCCGTTGAGGAAGATGTTCGAAGTCTCAACTCGTCAGCGCAGGTGCCTCGTTGGTTTCCTGTCCTGCGCACTCGACCTGCCCCGTGCGCTGGTCGAGTGGGTCACCATGCTCATCGTCACCCGAGAGGGTGACCGCCGCTGCAAGCTCCCACCGGCCCTCCCTCGGGAGGGCCTTCTTGCTGGTCATGGCACGGTAGCGAGGGCCGTGTAGCGAACGCGTAAGCGCCGGACCCTCCCCAGGTCACGGCGGGGAGGGTCCGGCGCTGTCCGGCTGTCACCGGGATTCTGCGGGTAGTCCTGTCGAACGCGTGTCGACGCTTCCCCGGCGGCTCAGCCCTCTGGCGACAGGTGAGAGAAGAGGCTGGACTCCCCGGAGATGATCGACCGCCGAAGGCCGCACCTCACCCGAAGCGGCCCGCGACGTAGTCGGCGGTGCGCTGGTCGGTGGGACTGCCGAAGATCTGCTCCGTGGGGCCGTGCTCGACGATCCGGCCGGGCGTGCCCTGCTCGGCGAGGAAGAAGGCGCACTGCGCGGAGACGCGGGCCGCCTGCTGCATGTTGTGCGTGACGATGACGATGGTCACCTCGCCCGCCAGCTCCGTGATCGTCTCCTCGACCCGCCGCGTGGAGGTGGGGTCCAAGGCGGAGCAGGGCTCGTCCATGAGCAGCACGCGCGGCCGGACCGCGAGCGAGCGGGCGATGCACAGCCGCTGCTGCTGGCCTCCGGACAGGGCGCCGCCGGGCTTGCGCAGCCGGTCGCGGACCTCCTTCCACAGGCCCGCGCGGGTCAGGCACTCCTCGACCAGCTCGTCCTTCGTACGGCGCGTGGCGCGGACGCCGGTGAGCTTCAGCCCGGCGACGACGTTGTCGTAGATGCTCATCGCGGGGAAGGGATTCGGCTTCTGGAAGACCATGCCGATCCGGCGGCGGGCGTCGGTGAGGCGACGGCCGGGCGCGTAGACGTCCTCGCCCTCGAAGAGCACCTCGCCGGACATGGCGGCGGCCGGGATCAGCTCATGCATCCGGTTGAGGGTGCGCAGGAAGGTCGACTTGCCGCAGCCGGACGGGCCGATGAGGGCGGTGACCTCCCCGGCGGGCATCGTCAGTGAGACCCGCTCCAGCACCTTGTGGCTGCCGAACCAGGCGGAGACGGCGCGGGCCTCCAGCGCGGCCGGGTTCGCTCCGGTGACGGCGGTGGGGTCGGGAAGTACGACGGTATCGGTCATGGCGGTTTCCTCTAGAGCAGGTTGGGGAGCAGCTGGGTGACCTGGGCGGCGACCTGGAGCCCCAGGACGGCCATCACGGGGACGAAGACGACCCAGGTCTGGTGGCGGCCCCAGCGGTACCAGGCCCACACGGCGGCGATCGAGACGAGCGCGAGGCCCTGAAGCCACATCACCAGCGGCCAGGGCACGCCGGAGCCGGCGGCCATCGGCTGCTCGGACTCGGGCAAGGTGCCGGGCTGGATGGTGGCGGCCGGGGTCTCAGCGGTGGCGGACACCTGCTCGGCGTCGACGCGCAGGATGCCGGCCGGGAGGTAGGCCGGACCGGTGGCGGTCACCAGGACGAGGCGGCCCTTGCCCGCGGCGACGGGCGCGGGCGCCGGGTCCCCGGCCCTGCGGACGTCCATGACGCGGTAGGAGACCTTGCCCTGGCCGGTGGTGACCGTGAAGGCAGCGCCGCTCTTCAGCTCCGACAGCCGTCCGAAGGGACCGCCGTAGGCAGCGGCGCGGCCGAGCAGAACGCTCGTGCCGGCCTGGCCGGGCATCGGGGTGTCGCGGCGGTGGCCGGGGCCGTCGGTGAGCACATGGGAGTCGGTGCCCTCCATGACGACCTCGCGCACCTGCAGGGACGGGATGCTGAGGAGGGCGACCGGAGTGCCGGGGGCGAGCAGCCTGCCCTGCGGGTCCGTCTGGGCGACGGGCGCGGTGCCGAGCGCGAGATTCGCGCGCAGCTCGTCGAACGCTCCCTGCTGGGCTGCACGGTGCTGCAGATGGCTGACGACCAGCAGCTGCGTGGTCAGTCCCAGCAGTACCGCGGCAAGCGTGAGCAGGGCGCCCCGGGCAAGGTGCTGAGCGGTGGGTATCCGGGTGCGGGACGGCGTTACGATGGCGCCCCGGTCACGGATACGGGGCGGGTTCGGTGCGACGACCGTCACGGCGGCCTGCCTCCTACGGATGGGGTCGGGGTGCCGGGGAGGCCGCGGTGTGCGGCCTCCCCGGCAGATGGATCAGGTGGACTTGATGGTGAAGTTCGCGCCGTTCTTGGTGTTCACCTTCGAGGAGCCCTGGTAGTGCGCGTGCAGGGTGTGCTTGCCCGTCTTCAGCTTCGGCAGGGTGATGGTCACCTTGCCGCCGCTCAGGGTGCCCGTGGCGAGGACCTTGGTGCCCTCGACGATCTGCACCTTGCCGCCCGGGGTGGTGCCCGTGGCGGTGACCTTCACGGTGACCTTGGCCTGCTTGGTGTGGCTCACCGAGGTGGGCGCGCTGGTGGTCACCGAGGCCGTGGCCTTGGTGACCGTCAGCTTGACGGTCACGGAGGAGGAGGAGAGCTTGCTGTTGCCGCCGTACGACACCGTGAGGGTGTGCGTGCCGACCGACAGGTGGTTGGACACCGGGACGGTGACCTTGCCGTGGCTGTCGAGCGTGCCCGTGCCGCGGGTGGTGCTGCCTTCCTTCACCGTGACCGTGCCGCTCGGCGTGACCGAGTTGCTGCCGGTGACGGTGACGGCGAGCTTCGGGGTGCGGCCGTACGCGGTGGTGGCGACCGTGGCAGCGGTCTTGCTGGCGTACTTGACCGAACCGGTCCAGGAGGCCGCCTTGCCCGCACCGTTGAGGTTGTTGGCGGTGACCGTGGCGGAGTAGCTGCCGGCGGTCAGGCCGCTCGCGGTGTACGAGGTGGTGCCCGCGACCAGGTCCTTGTTCGCCACGACCGAGCCGCCTGGACCGGTGATGACCACGCGGTAGTCGGTGACAGCCAGGCCGGTGCTGGCCGGAGCGGTCCAGCTGAGCTTCAGGCTCCCGCTGCCGGGGGTGGCCTTGAGCACCGGGGTGCCGGGCAGGTTCTTGGAGACACCGCCGTCCTCGAGACCGCCGAACTTGGCGTGCTTGGCCGGATTGATCGAGCCGTTGTAGGGCTCGTTCATGAAGCCGAAGTCGTCGATGACGTCCTCGGCCGTGTCCGAGGCCAGCGCCGCGACGTGGCTGCCGTTGGTGACGAAGATGTCGTACAGCGCCTTGTCGAAGAAGGCGCTGCTCGGGTCGATCGCCCGGGACGGCACGACGTTGTAGACGTCGCGGCCGAAGGTCGCATCGTCGTAGTAGTCGCCGACCGGGGCCAACTTGCCGTCGACCTTCGTCACCGGGGAAGTGGGCACGGCGCCCCCGGGCAGCTGGACGTTGGCCAGGAATGCGCCGGCGGCGACCGCGGTGGAGCTGTGGTCCGGGGCGACGCCGTTGTTCTGGGCGATCCAGCTCGCGACGGAGAAGGGCACCAGGGCGCCCTCGGCCGTGAGGGCGTCGTCGGCCTGGTTCTCCTGGACGGTGGAGACCCAGGCGACGTCGTTGTCGTTCAGCCCGATGGCGGACAGGAAGAACTTCCGGGTGCCGGATCCGTTCTGCGGGATGTACGGCTTGACGGTCAGGCCGTTCAGCGTCTTCAGCGTGCCGTTGTAGATGTCGTGCAGCTGGTCGACGGTCAGGTTCTGCAGTTCGGAGCCCCGGGCGGCCACGCCGACCGCGTCGCGGGCCATCGGGATGTAGGTGAGGGCGTTGCCGCTCGCGCTCGGGCCGCCCGAGGAACGGGCGAAGTCCACCTGGCCGGTGATGCCGACGCCGTCGCTGTTCGGGAACTTGCTGCCGGTCAATGACATGCTCAGCGCGATGCGGCCGTTGCCGGAGCCGTTGGGGCGCAGGAAGGACGGCCCGCCCGAGCGGGTGGTGATCTTGGACGTGGTGGAGCCGGTGCCGGGCTCGATCGCGTCGTACGAGGCGAGGCCGGCGCCGCCGGCGGTCACGGCCGTGTCGGCGTAGCTCTTGGCGTTGACGGTGTCGCCCGCCAGCGCGTTGAGCACGTCCTGGGTGGTGTCGGAGCCGACGCCGACGAGCTTGCGGAAGGCTCGGGCATCGGGATCGGCCTGGGCCGGGCTCGCGAGAGCCAGACCGCCGGCCATGACGGCGGACACGAGGGCCACGGCCGTAAGGCGCACAGAGCGCATGAAAGGTCTCCTGCTCA
Organism: Streptomyces sp. NPDC051020; assembly: GCF_040683105.1. Lineage (NCBI taxonomy): Bacteria > Bacillati > Actinomycetota > Actinomycetes > Kitasatosporales > Streptomycetaceae > Streptomyces > Streptomyces sp. NPDC051020. The sequence continues at coordinate 87,391 of NZ_JBFBCG010000001.1, forward strand.
TGAACGTGAAACCGGTGGATGCAAGGGATCTGGCAAGGTGGTGCCAACCGTCCGCCCCGACTGCCTTTCGGGGCGGACGGCCGTCTGTGGGGGCGGCTGAGCCGCCGGGCGGGTCACAGTCCGACGCGGCGTCGCAGTCGGCCGAACCGGTCCCGCAGGACTGCCGGCTCCGGCAGCACCGTCAGCGTGCGGCCGCCGGGCAGCGGCACGCGCAGCGGCAGCCTCGCGCCGCCCGCGAAGGGCGCGCCCAGACCGGCGGCGGCGCCGAGCGCCGCGCCGATCGGGACGGCGTAACGCAGCGCGTTGGACGGGTCGGCGGGGGTGGTTCCGCTCGCCGTGACCCGGACGGCGTCGCCGCCGTCGTAGGACGGGGAACCGCTGGGCACCGGACTCGCCCCGGTGGGCGTCGCGTCGGAGCCGGCGCCGCCGGTCGGCCCGGCGTCCGTGCCGCCCGAAGGGCCGGAGCCGCCGCTGCCGTCGGACCCCTTGTCGTCGCGGCCGGAGGCGCGGGGCTTCCAGGAGGCCAGCTCGGCCGCGGCCTTGACGGCCTCTGCGCGCAGGTTGGACGGCAACGGGGCGTAGCCGGGCGGCAGTTCGCCGGGGCCGGTGCCGCTGGTCTGGCCGGAGCCGGCGGCGAATGTCAGCAGCGTCGCGTAGTCCTTGCGGGCGTCGGCCTTGAGCGCGGCAGGGCGTACGGCGGCGTGGACCAGCTGGGCGAGCGGGTAGGCGTTCTTGGCCTTGGCCGTGGCCGGGTCGATCTCCTGGACGGAATCGCCCGACGCGCTCGCGGCGGCCGCGACGAGGGTCTTGTCGGCCGGCGCGGTGAACTTTCCCGCGGCGTTGAGCAGCCGCGCGGTCTGCAGTCCGTACCGGGCCGCGGAGGCGGCGTCGGTGATGGTCAGCACAAAGCGGGACCCGACGGTCTGCGGGCCGGGGCTCTTGAAGGCCGGCGGGCTCGCGAGCGCGTCCCAGGAGGACTTCCACAGCGTGTCCGCGCGGCGGGTGTGCAGGGCTCCGGCGTGCATGTCCTCCACGTACGGGTGGAAGTCGGTCATGCACTGCTTCTGCGTGGCGCCCGTCCCCGGCGGGATCGTGCACCAGCGGTCGCTCTTGGGGAAGTCGTCGCGCGCCGGATCGAAGGCGCCGTCGGTGTTCAGGTCGGCGTTCGTGCTGTAGTACGGGTTGACCGTCATGCCCCAGTCGTCGGGGATGCCGGCCAGGAAGCGCCGGGCGTCCTTGTCGGCGGTGACCCACTTCCACACCGCACGCGCGGAGTCGGAGTGACCGAGCGCGGTGATGAGGTCGGTATCGGTGGCGGGGGTCTCGGAGACCGACAGCTCGGCGAACTCCGGGTTGTACGCGAGGAACTCGGGGTCGGTGACCAGACCCGCCGGGTTCTTCTTCGCCCACTCGTAGTGCTTGGCGGCGGTGAGGCTGGACGTACCGTCGGAGAACGTGGTGACCACCGCCGCCCACGGGGAGTTGCGGTAGGACTCGGTGAGCAGCTTGGCGACCAGCCGCGGGGTGAGGTCGATGGACTCCACCTTGGTGCCGGAGAGGTTGCGCACCGAGTCCGGGGCACCTGCCCTGGCGCGGCGTTCGATCGTGAAGCCGATGACCACGCCGGACAGCGCGACGGGCGCGTACGTCACGTCGTTGGCGGTGTCCAGGGCGCGGGTGGTGAAGGCAAGACCGCTCTTGCCCTCGCGGGCGAGGCGGGCGCGCGCGTCGGGCTCGCCGAGCTGGGTGTAGCCGTAGACGGTGCCGCTGGGGCAGAGCGCGGCCTGCCAGCTGGTCATGGCGTCGGCGGCCAGTTCGCTGCCACTGGTGGCTCGCTCGTCGGAGCCGAGCGGGCAGGTGGCGCCGACCTTGTTGAAGCCGAGCTTGATGGCGACGCGGTTCTTCCAGTTGGTGGAGGAGACCGGCGAGCCCGCATTGACCTGGGTGCGGTCGGCGTACGGCTTGCCGTCGAGGTCGAGGTGCCCCTGGGGCACGATGACCAGCCAGCAGGAGCGCGGCGTGGTGCGGCCGTTCTTGGTGACGGGGGTGCCGCAGCCCAAGTGGGGGGCTTCAAAGGCGGTCTGGACCTCGAAGAACTCCTTGCCGGTGCCGTCGGCACTGGTGCGGGCGAAGTCGACTTCGTTGGTGGTGTTGCGGTTGTACAGGGCGTTGTTCTGCAGACCGCTGGTGATCAGCGTCCCGTCGACCGACTTGAAGGGCACCTCGCCCTGACCGAAGACGCCACCGGCACCGTAACGGTCGTCCTGCCCGTAGTTGGACGGGTCGGCGCTGTAGATGACATCGCGGGTGTCGTCGCTGTTGTTCCCCGGCCAGCTGCTGCGGTCGGTGGTCGGCGAGGCACCGTACTGGCACTGGGTGCGCGGCGGGCCGGGGTTGCCGGGGACGGTGCCGTCGTCGTCGCCCCAGCACTGCATGATCTGGACGAAGTCGGTGTTGAACTGGGTGCCGGCAAAGGTGGTCGGGCTGCCGCCGCGCCAGGACACGGTGACGGCCTGACTGGTGAGGTCCTCGGTCTGGCTGACCGTGAACTCCATGTCCTGGAACTCGCCGCGTCCGGGGACGGTGACGGCCGAGCTCTTCGGGTCCGCCGCGGCCGCGGGCTGCGCGGCCTGGGCCACGACGCCGCCGAGGAGCGCGCCGATCGCCGATCCGGCGGCGACGCGCAGAAGGAGGCGCTTGATACGGCTCCGCGTGCTCATCGTGATCTCCTTCGCAGCGCCTGCGAGACGGCGGCGGGCAGCAGCACGAGCCCGAGCAGGGTCACCACGGCCAGCAGCATCAGCGTCTGGGCACCGCCCCAGCCGCTCCCGGCGGCCACGGTGACCGGCTGGGCGAGGGCGATGGTGCCGGTGGCACCGCCGGAGGCACCGGCACCGGCCGAGGTCCCGCCTTTCGGGGCGACGGCCTGCCCGGTGTCGGGGTCCACGGAAGGACTGCCGGACGTACCACCGGACGCGGTCGTGCCGCCGGAGTTCGCACCCCCCGTGGCGGCGCTGCCGCCGGACGAGCCGCCGGACGAGCCGCCGTTGCCCTTCGCACCGCCGCTGCCGGTGGTGCAGGGTGGGGCGCCCTTCTTGTCACAGGCCTTGGGGTACGGGGCGGTCTCGGCGAGGCGGTTGCGGCCGTCCTGACTGAAGGTGGGGTTGTTGCAGCCCTTGATGTTGATGGTCTGCGTCTTCACGCCCGGGATGCGGCGGATCTGGTCGAAGCCCGCCCGCACCAGGTTGATCGGCAGCGGCGAGTAGCCCAGCTCGGGTGCCTGCCGCTGGCCCTGGCACATGAAGTAGTACGAGAAGGCGCCCAGGGTCTTGCCCTTGGCCTCGGTGAAGGTGCCCTGCTCCTTGAGCGGCAGGATCATGTACGAGTAGCTGGACAGCGGGTAGTTGCGCCGGTCGGTGTCGTTGTAGACGCCGTCGAGCTGCTGGGTGAGGTAGTCGGTGGACTGCTTGTCGGTATTGATCCTCGCCTTGAGCAGCGACACGGCGACGTTCTGCGCGGTCGGCTCGGTGTAGTAACCGGCGTGGTTGAGGACCTTGGCCACCGGGAAGCCGGCGTTGAGGGCGTACGAGTAGTTGACGTACCCGATCGCGCCCTCGCCGTAGTTCTGCGCGACGTAGCCCGCCACGCCCAGGTCGCCGGACTGGGCGATCATGCCGGAGACGCTCGGGAAGTACGAGGTCTGGCCGCACGCCCCGGAGCGGCCGACCCGCCCGCAGTAGGCCTGCCACAGCGACTTGTGCTGGTTGGCCATCCACAACGTGAACTGGGCGGTGGAGCCGGAGCCGTCGGAGCGCACGACGGGGATGACTTTGCGGTGCGGCAGCCGGATCCCGGGGTTGTCGGCGGCGATCGCCTTGTCGTCCCAGTAGCTGATGGCACGGGTGAAGATCTTGGTGACGACGTCACCGGAGAGCCGCAGGTTGTTGACCCGCTTGCCGTTGATCGTGAGGTGGTACATGAAGACCGTGCCGCCCGCGACGATCGGCATGTACGCGTACGTACCGGCGCCCGGTCGCTCGGCGGCGGAGCCGTCGGTGGGGTGGGTCTGGAACGGGATGTCGGAGACGGCGAAGTCGACCTGGCCGTTGAGGAACTGCCGGCGTCCGTCGGAGCTTCCGGTGCCGGAGTAGCTGATCCGCATGCCGTACTGGGTCACGCCGCGGCGCCACTCGTCCACCGCGTTCTCGGCCCATGTGGAGCCGGCGCCGGCGATCGGGGTGTAGCCGGAGTCGGCGGTGGCGGGCTGCGCGGCGGGCAGGACCACGCCGGACAGCACGCCCAGCAGCGCGGCCAGCGCGCTCAGGACGCGCCATCGGGCCCGGACGGCCGCATACCGTCGAGTGAAGGGGATGCGCATCAGTCGTTGTCTCCAGGGGCGGCGGCGGGGGCACCGCCGAGCACGGACAGGGCGGGGGCGTGCAGTTCGGCAAAGCGCTCCACGTCGCGGCGGGAGGCCCGCTCGGCGCGGCGCGCCTGGCGCTTGGTGTGGTGACCCGGGCCGCGGCCGCCGAGCAGCCGGGCGATCGTGAAGAGCACCAGGACCAGGGCCATCAGCACGGCGGCGGCGCCGAAACCGCGGGCGATCATGGTGGGTTCCGGGGACTTGACGAAGTTGAAGACGGCCAGCGGCAGGGAGACCATCGGGCCCTGCAGCGGGTCGGCGTTGAGGGCCGCGGTGAAGCCGGCCGTGAGCAGCACCGGCGAGGTCTCGCCGACGCCGCGGGCGGTGCCGAGGATGACGGCGGTGGCCAGGCCCGAGCGGGCGGTGGGCAGGATGACGTGCCACACGGTGCGCCAGCGCGGCGCGCCGAGCGCCTCCGAGGCCTCGGTCAGCGTGCCGGGGACCAGCCGCAGGACGACGTCGGACGCGCGGATCACGATCGGCAGCATCATCACGCTGATCGCGAAGCCCGCCGCGAGGCCCGACTTCTCCATGCCGAGGCCGAGGATCCAGGTCGCGTACACCATCAGGCCGGCCACGATCGACGGGAGCGCCGTCATGGCCTCGACGATGGTACGGACGAAGCGCGAGAAGCGCCCCGGGATCTGGTTGAGGTAGACCGCGCAGGCCAGGCCGAGGGGGACGGTGATGGCCAGCGCGATGCTGATCATGATCAGGGTGCCGAGCATGGCGTGCGCGATGCCGCCTGCGGTCAGCGGGTCCAGGGGACCCGCCGCCTGCATGTCGTGGGTGAAGAAGTTGCCGTGCGGCAGAGCCTGCCGGCCGCGCCACAGGGTGAAGCCCACGACGAGGGCGAGCGCGGAGAACAGGACCGCGGCCGCCGACCACAGCACGACCGTCATCACCCGGTCGCGGACAGCCGGTCCGTCGTCCTCCAGGCCGGTCAGCATCGCGTAGGAGGCCAGGAAGCACAGGTACGCGGTCACGGTGAAGCCCAGCGAGCCCGAGAGCGGCGCCAGTTCACCGAACAGCAGGATCGCGACACAGAGCCCGGAGGCGGCGGCGCCGGTGACGGCGAGAACGCCGCCCCGGGTGACACCGCCGATCCGGCGAGGCCGGTCGGGCGGCTCGGGCACGTCAGCGGTGCCCGGGGTGTCGGGGACGACGTCCTCGACGACGTGCGCGGGGGTCTCTTCGACGACGGTCATGTCATGCCTCGCTCTGCGAGCCGGAACGGGAGCGGGCCACGATGGATGAGGCGGTGAAGTTGACCACCAGCGTGAGCAGGAACAGCGCCAGGCCCGCCGCCATCAGCGCCGACATGCCGAACTCGGAGGCGTCGCCGTAGTGCAGGGCGATCAGCGCGGAGACCGAGTTGGCGCCGGTCTGCAGGATGTGCGGCTGGATCGTGAAGACCGGCGAGATGATCAGGTAGACCGCGATGGTCTCGCCCAGCGCCCGGCCGAGCCCCAGCATCGTGCCGCCGATCACGCCGCCGCGTCCGTACGGCAGGACGACGGTCCGGATCACGCCCCAGCGGGTCGCCCCGAGCGCGTACGCACCCTCCCGCTCGCCCACGGGGGCCTGGGAGAAGACCTCGCGCATCACGGAGCACTGGATCGGTGCCACCATCAACGCGACCACGAGCCCGGCGATGAAGGAGGAGGCGGTGTAGACGCTGCTGGAGGCAAGCGGATCGCCCGGCTGCGCGCCGTCCACGTGCAGGAACGGGATCCAGCCGAGCCAGTCGGACAGCCAGCGCGACACTCCGACGACGTGTCCCTGCAGGAAGAACAGGCCCCACAGGCCGTAGACCACGGACGGGACGGCGGCCATCAGGTCGACCATCGCGATCAGGGTGCGGCGCAGCCTGCGCGGCGCGATGTCGGAGATGAAGAGCGCGGTCCCGAGCGCGAGCGGCAGTGAGAAGGTGACGGCGACGGCGGCGATGAGCAGGTTGCCGATGAGGACCGCGGCGATGCCGAAGTTGTGGACGTCGGGCTGCCATTGGGCGGTGGTGAGGAAGGACAGGCCGGTCACCTTGAGCGCCGATCCGGCTCTCAGCAGCAGGAAGATGCCGACTGCGGCCATGATGGCGAGCACGATCGTGCCGGCGCCCGTGAGTTGGAGCCGGAAGATCCGGTCACCGGCGCCGCGGGCCGCGTCCTTCGGGCGTGGCGGGGCGCTCTCCGGCTCCGGTCTGGCCGGTTCCAGACCCGCCTCTGCGGTCGACATGCGGCCCTCCCTCGATCACGCCCGTGGCAGGCGTGGGTTCGGGGAGATTCAATGGCTGGATCATGTCAACACCGACGTTCACACATGATGAAAGCGTGAACAGTGCGCGTACTTATGGTGGTTGATCTGTGTAGGTTACAAAGAGTCGGACCGTGCGAAGGGTTGTTCCTCAAGGCGCCCCGGGAACGACACCGTCGGACGCGCCGCACATCATCGACGGGTCCGGCACGTCATGCCTGCCCGCCGGGCATCAGAACGCTTCTGTACCAGTCGGCATGGAGCGGGAAGTCCGCCTTGAAGCCGCCACCGGGATCGCAGTCGAGGAGCTCCCAGACCCGGTCATCGGAGAACCAGTGGTCCACGGTGAGCAAGTGGAGGGCATGCAGGAGACGCGGTGACGCGGCGAGCCGCGCCCGGGCCTCGTCCAGCGCGATGTCCGCGGCGGCCCACTCCAGTCCGAGCGCGGCGGAGACCGTCGCGACGAGATCGGAACAGACCACCGGGTCAGGGTGGTTGACGTGGTGGACACCGGCGGTCTCCCGGGGCGAGAGCGCCGCGGCCAGCAGAGCCCGGCCCAGCACCCGCACATCGATCATGGAGTGCCGGGCGGCGCACCCGGCCAGACCGGACGACAGTTCCCGGACCAGCGCGGCCAGACCGGGGATCACCCAGCGGTCCCCCTCGCCGTGGACGAGGTGGGGGCGCAGCACGGTCCCGCCCGCGGCCAGCACATGGCTCTCCGCGGCGGCACGCGTGACGCTGGTGGGCGAGACCGGGGCGAGCGGTGCACGGCCGGGTGCCACATTCGTGAACGGCCCGCGTCCGTACACGGCTGCCGTGCTCAGATAGACGATGCGCGCGACGCCTGCGCGTTCCGCCTCTTCCACCAGTGCCCGGGTCCCGAGGTCGTTCACGGACCGGATCGTTCGTTCGTCCCCGTTGATCTGCGAGGCGCAGTGAATCACCGCGTCGACCCCGTCGCAGACGCCGCGCAACGACGTGGTGGCGGCGAGGTCCCCGGGCACGGTTTCGATGCCGGAGCCTGCGCCGGACGCGGGGACGTCCACGGGCGCCCTGTGTTCCATCAGACGCAGCCGGACGCCGGGGACGGCATCCGCGGCCGCCACCACGTGCCTGCCGACGAAACCGCTCGCCCCGGTGATGAGGATGTGCGTGGTCACAACCGGTCGCCCCCATGTGTGTGAGTGAGTGCGCTGGTGAATACCGGCTCGCCGTCCTGTTGTCCGCGTACCCGCACCACGGTGCGGTCACTGTCGTCGGAGGGCATCAACTCGGCCTCCACCCAGCACGGGCTGTCGAGTTCGGCATATTTATGGAAGGCGATCTCCACCGAGGTCGGGAGAAACGCGTGCCCCGGAGCGACGGCGACGGCTGCCTGGCGAGCCGCCTCCAGCAGCACGATGCCCGGAACATGGTCGTTCGGGCGCCTGAACAGGGTCGGGTGGGTGGTGTCCAGCCGCAACCGCCAGCGGTTCGGCTGAGGTGTCGGCGTCAGTACGACGTCCGACTCCGCCGTCCGGCCCACCTCGTACGGATCCGCACCGGGCGACAGCTGTACGGGACGGCCCATCTTGTCCAGACTGTCCTGGCGGAGGCGGCGGTAGGCCCGCGCCGATGTGCAGCTGATCCGTCCCGAGCTGGTCGCCAGTACGGTGCCGCCGCGGCGGAAACGCAGGTCGACCCGCATACCGGCGATACTCTTGCCCCGCTTCCGCACATCCGAGCAGGTCAGATCGATCAGGACCTTTCCGGACGCGATCTCCAGGGCAAAACCCGGAACGACGGTGTCGTACGCCAGGTCCCACATCACGAACTGGTCGTCGACCGGAACTCCCATCTCCGCGTGGGCCAGCATCATCGTCGCCTGCCGCATGGTCTCGGCTATCAGCAGGGGATCCTGGTGGTGACCCGATGCGGCGGCGAAGAAGTGGTGCGGGCGCGGCCATTGGGCCGATACGGAGAACTCCGTATCGCTCAGCCTGCACCAGGCGGTGGGAAAGATGTCCCTGGGGTCGGACCGGTGAACGAGTTCATGCGAGACATCAGTTCTCCAGCCTCTCTGCGGCGGGATCACCGGCCCGTGGAGACCGGATGGTTCGGTCTCGGTGAGGGTGACAGTGTCGGGCACATCGACGTGAACCATGGAAATACCCCCAACTCATCCGTGGGGGAGGGCCTCGCTCCCCCACGGTAAGATACCGACGGCCCTGGTTCTTCCACAGTCCGGCTGGCGTAGGCGGGATCCCGTCGCCACGAGAGGCAGGAACGCACAGCTGATGGCCCAACAAGCTCGAGCGATCCAGACCCGGCAGTCGATCCTGCTGGCCGCCGCCACCGTCTTCGACGAGCGCGGCTATGGAAGCGCCACCATCAGCGAAATTCTCACACGGGCCGGCGTGACCAAAGGGGCCCTCTACTTCCACTTCGCCTCGAAGGAGGAGCTGGCCCTCGGAGTGATGGAGGCGCAGCTGGACGTCGGTTCGCTGCCGACGCAGTTGACGAAGCTCCAGGAGCTGGTCGACCAGGGTCTGGTGCTGGCCCATCGGCTCCGCCACGAGCCGCTGGTGCGCGCGAGCGTCGGGCTGGCGATGGAGCAGGGCGGCGGCGAACTGGACCGCGGCCTGCCGTTCCACTCCTGGATTGCCCGGCTCGAAACCCTCCTGATCGAGGCGAAGCAGCAGGGCGAGGTCCTGCCCCACGTCAACTCCGCGGAGGCCGCCCAGCTCCTGGCCGGCGCCTTCTCCGGCATCCAGGCGATGTCCCACGTCCTGTGTGAACGCAAGGACGTGGAGCAACGGATCTCGATGCTGCTGCGCTACGTACTGCCGAGCATCGCACTGCCGGCCGTGCTCGCCGTGCTGGAGATCACCGAGACCCGAGCCGAACAGCTGCTGGCCACGGTCACGGACCACCGTTGATCCGGCCGCACCGTCCGCCCGTTCGCGCGGACCCGCCGCACGGCGGTCAGGTCACCGGTTGTTCGGTCCAGATGCACTTGCCGGTGGCCGTGTAGCGAGCGCCCCAGCGGTGGGCGAGGGCGGCGACCAGTTGCAGACCGCGGCCGCCCTCGTCGGTCTCCGCCGCATTACGGATGCGGGGTGTGGACAGGCTGCCGTCGGAGACCTCGCAGATCAGCCCCTCGGCGCGGAGCAGGCGGAGGGCGATGGGGCTTTTGCCGTACCGGACGGCGTTCCCGACCAGCTCGCTGACCAGGAGCTCGGCGGTCATGGCGAGGTCATCGAGCTCCCAGCCCTCCAGCTGGTCCCGGACATGATGACGTGCCTCGCTCGCGGCGATCGGGCCGTCGGGAAGTGTCCAGCTGGCAATGGAGTCGGCCGGTATCGCAGAGGTGCGGGCGACGAGCAGTGCGGCGTCGTCCATGAGCTGGGTGCCCGGCAGCAGCTCGGCCAGGACGTCGTCGCACAGCCGCTCCAGCCCGAGCGCGCTGCCCGCCGCGTCGTCCTCCCGTGCGGCGGCCGCCGCAATCGAGAGCGCCTTCGTCAGGTGGAGCATGCCCCGGTCGATGTCGCGGGTGACGGATTCGATCAGTCCGTCCGTGTAGAGCACCAGCAAGCTGCCCTGGGGGAGGACGACCTCAGTGGTCTCGAACGGCGGGCGTGCGGTGCCCAGCGGCGGATCCGGCCGGTGGGCGATGAACTCGGTGTTGCCGTCCGGGTACACGACCGCCGGCGGCGGGTGCCCGGCGGAGCCGAACCTGCACCTGCGGGTGACGGGGTCGTACACCGCATACAGGCAGGTGGCGTAGAAGTCGTCGCCGAGGTCGTTCACCACCTGGTTGAGGCGGGTGAGGAGTTCGGAGGGCGGGAACTCCAGATCGGCGAGCGTGTGCACGGCCGTCCGCAGCCGCCCCATGGTGGCCGCCTCGGCCAGGCCGTGCCCCATCACATCGCCGACGACCAGCGCCACCCGGGCGCCGGACAGCGGAATCACGTCGTACCAGTCGCCACCGACCTCGATGCCCTCGTTGGCAGGCACATAGCGGGCGGCGGTACTGACCGCGCACAGCGTCGGAAGCTCGCTCGGCAGCAGTCCCCGCTGGAGTTCCTGGGCCCTCATGTGCTCGGCGTCGAACAGCCGGGCGCGCTCGATGGCCTGCGCCATCAGCCCGCTGAGTGTGATGAGCAGAGCCCTTTCCTCTCCGCCGAGATGCCGCGGCTCGGTGAAGGAGACGACGCAGCAGCCGACGGGGCGGCCGGAGGCGATCAGCGGCAGGAACGCCCAGGATGCCTTCCGGGACTCGGCCGGGCGGTCGGCCATCCGGGGGTAGCGTTCGACGTACTCCTCCACCGAGTCGATGAAGGTGGCCGTTCTCGTGCGGTACACCTCGTCGAGCGGGGACATGTCGCCGACCTGCATTCCGTCGATGTCACGGAAGAACGTCTCCGGGTATCCGACCTGCCCGGCGACGGGCAGCGTCTCTCCTTCGAGGAGATGGACGACGAGACCGGATGCGCCGAACGGCGCCATGATCCGCTCGGCGGCGGCGTTCACGACGTCCTGCACCGTGAGGGCCTCGGCGAGTGCGCCGGCCAGTGCGGTGATGCGGGCGTTGCGGTCGGCCGTGACACGTTCCGCGGCGGCGGACCGGGCCTCACGCGACCGCGTCTCGGTGACATCGGTGGCGTACACCGTCAGGCCGTCCGGTACCGGGACCAGCCGCATCTGGTACTGACGCCGGTTGGTGGGCCACCGCACTGTGAAGCCGACCGGGGTACCGCGGTCGACGGCCCGCCGGTACGACGCATGCAGGCCGAGTCCCACGGCGTCGATGCCGGTTTCGGCGAAGACGTCCCACAGGTTCTGGCCGAGCAGTTCCTGTGAGGCGCCCAGGAGCCGCTCCGCCTCCATGTTGAGGAAGGTGATCCGCCACTCGCTGTCGACCGCGAAGAACGCATCGCTCATGTGCCGCAGCGCGCGGCTGACCGAGTCCCGGGCGATCCGGCTCTCGGTGGTGTCCCACATGGTGCCGACCATGCGCCCGGGCCGGCCGTCCTCCCCCGGCAAGACCCTGCCCCGCGAGCTGACCCAGCGCGTTGTCCCGTCCGGGCGGCGGATCCGGTACTCCACGGCGGACACCCCGTGGTTACGAATCGCCTGCTCGGTCTCGACCAGGAGCCACGGCAGGTCATCGGGGTGGACCAGCCCGCTCCAGGTGTCGAAGCGCTGGTTCGGGGACTGCCCGGCCATGCCGAGGATGGCGAGCGTCGACTCGTCCCACAGCTGCTCCCCGGTGGCCAGGTCCCATTCCCAGGAACCGACCTTGATCGCTTCCAGCGCCTGCCGGAGCCTGGTGACGGGTGGCTCCTTCCCCAGCCGCCCGGGGTCGGTCCTGGCCCAGCCCATCGAGGGCTCCCGCAGCCGCAGGGCGGCCCAGGCGGCGAGCGTCTCGACGGCGGACCGCTGCTGCGGCGTGGGCCGCCCCTCGCCGACGGTGAGCACGGACAGCGCGCCGGCGACCCCGTCCGGCGTGAGGAGCGGAACGGCCAGCAGCCCGCTGCCTGCGGGCAGCTCGGAGGGCGGCGACCAGGGGCCGGCGTGGGGGTGGTGGCCGAGGGGGCTGTCGGGGCCCCGGCGGCCGTGCCGCGCGCCGCCGTCCGTACGCCCTCCCGGAGCGGACATCCATACCGAGGCGCCAGCGGCCACCGCGCGCGCCGGCGCGGAGTCGCCGTCCACCGCGATCTCTTCCCAGTCCTGGGCCACCGTGCGGACGATCCCGCTGGCCGCCATCAGCAACAGCCGGCCCCCGGGGCCCCTCACGTGGACCATTCCGCCCAGTCCGTCGGCCTCCGTCACCGCATGGTCCAGGGTGAAACCGAGCAGATCGACTCCTCCCAGCCCAACCCCCGCTTCGATGATCATCCGAAGCCGTGCCGCACCGGCCTTGTCCGTCAGGAGCCGCTCAGCCATCGCTCGCTCCCTTCCGCGAACCCGCGTAGGACACCGGGCACCCGGAATGAGTGACTTTGCCCTCTTAAGTGTACGTACGGGTGCGGACCAGCGAATGTGCAGGCGACGGGCCGCGGGACGCGCTACGCGGCGTCCACCACCGCCGTGTAGCCGAGCTTGTCGACCGCCTGGTAGTAGGTCCAGGCCGTCGCGTCGCAGGAAGCCTTCTTGACGCCCGAATATGCCGCACAGACCCGCTTCAGGTCGGCGTAAAAAGCGCTGTCGATACGGGCCTTGTCGGCGCTGAACGTGCCGGCCGCCTTGTAGTTCCGGTAGCCGAAGTCGTGGCGGACACAGGAGTTGGCGAAGGGGAAGCCGAAGGGGTTGTCCGGCGAGGTGGTGCAGTAGTCGGTCGACCAGTCGAACCCGTACGCACTCCATGCGCTCCGGTTGCCTCTGGCCGCGAAGAACGCGTTGTAGCTGCTGGCGCTCGTCTGCGTCCAGCTGCTGAGGACCTGGGGCTTGTCGGCGGGCGCGGCGGCGGCGTCGGCGGCGGGGAGAAGTGCGGCGGACAGGGCGAGGGCCGCAGTGGCCAGAGGGACGGTGATACGTCGGCGCATGGGGAGCTCCTCCGTGAGGGAACGCGACTGTCCCAGCGGTCTTCGCTCGGGACGGACACAGCATCCGGTAGTGGACTGTCACGGATGTATACGGGAGCTGTACGCCCTGCACCATGGAGACACATCGACGACTGCACGGGAAAGTTGACGCCCCACACTCACAGCGGCGACGCATAACGGCCACGGGGCGTGGAGTTGGAGGCCGCGCGCATAGGTGGGGTGGAGGCGAGGGCGCATGGCCCCACCGTAGAAGACCCTGCCGCACCGGAACCATCGGTGCTGCCGGAGTCCCGGGGTAGGGCTGGGCCTACCCCCGCAACTCTTCGCGACCGCGCCCGGCGTGCCGTGGCCGAAGGTGAACGATCCCGTGGACGTGGGACCAGGGGGCGGGTCGGGACGACCCGCAGCGCACACTCGGACCGTCCGCGCGGGCTACACCGTGGCAGCGACCAGCAGCGCGAAGGCCGCGGCCGAGAGCACGGTGCGGATCCGGTGGAGGGCGGTCCAGCGGGACTCGAATGCCTGGCGGGCCGCGCTGTCGTCGCCGCCCTCGGCGGCCGCGAGCGCCGAGTTGAGCGGGATGTTACCGCTCACGGTGACGAGGTGGCTGAGCGCCGCGCAGACCAGCCCGCCTGCGACGAGTGCCCGCTCGGCGGAGGTCCGGCCGTCGACGGGGACGACGAGCGCGGCGACCGGGAAGGCGATCACCCCGAGGAAGAGGACGAGGAACACCGGTCTCGGCACCGTCTCGTTGAAGCGGCGCATCGCGGCGGTGAACTGGTCGTCCGGCAATAGCTTCAGGCCGGGCATGATCCCGGTGGTGAAGCACACCAGGAAGCCGGCGTAGAGACCAGTGGTGACGGCGGCGAGCGCGAGCAGCAGAGAGGCCATGGCGCACATCATGGCGCGGCGGGGCGGGCTGTGCGGCACCATTTCACCAAGGCGCCGCTGCCCGGCCCGCTTCCGTCGCCGTCCAAGGCGGAGGAGGGAGTCGCAGGGCGTCCGGAGCCCGCCCCCTGTCGGGGGTCGGGCCGCTACGCCGGGCGCTACTTGGCGACGACGGCCACCGGCGCGTCCCACGCGTCGCGATCGATGGTGAGAGTGGCCCCGTCATGGGTCACCTTCTTGTTGACTGCGTACTGGTGGCCGCGGCGGTGTCCGGTCCACAGAGTCTTGTCGTACGGGAACCCGGTGGTCGTGGAGTAGATGTCGTCGTACCGCGCGTACCAGAGGATCTCCGGCAGGTCGGTGCGCGTCGTGGCCTTGGCGACAACAGCCGCGCTGGAGTTGCTGAAGCCGTAGAAGCCGGTCCAGTACCCCTTGGCGTGGACCGTCTTGTCCCAGGAGCGGATGTAGGCGAGGACGGTGTTCACGCAGGACGTGTTGGCGGGGTCGAAGTACTCCATGTCCAGGTAGACCGGGCTGCCGGTCTTCATGCCCAGCGCGGACGCCTTGGCCACCGCGTCGGCGCCGTCGGTGGCGCCCAGCGCGGTGGCGTTGGCGGCGGTCATCTTCTCGGGGTTGTTGCTGGTCTGGCACGGCGGCTGAGCGCCGACGTACAGCGGTATCAGCTTCCAGCCCCCGGCACTCACGGACTTCACCCAGGACGGGGTGAGCTGGGGCTGGGCGCACCCGCGGTTCTTCCCGCCGATGTACACCGCGGCAGCCCGGTAGACCGAGGTGGCTCGCCACTTCTGCATGGTGGTGAGTGTCGGTGCGGTGCAGGTGTCGAAGGCGTGGCCGGTGAAGACGGTCGGCGCGGGCCGGGTGACGGTGGTCGCGGTGGCCGCCTCGGCGGCGAACGCCGCACCGGTCAGCACGCCCACCCCGGCCAGCGCCATTCCGATCCGGCGCCGCTTCTTCGACATGCGGTGATTCGACACAGAGACCTCAACGATGAGTACGGGGCAGCGGGGAACAAGGCGGAGCCGGCTGGACGCTGCGTCAGACAGGCGGCTCGGAAGCAGCAAACTTTCTCATACGGAGTTCGAAGATCGACCGTGTGAACGGTTCCCTTGCCCAAACCTGAGCCAACTCTGAGAGTTCCTTGACCGAATCCGGTGCCCCCGGCCGGGTCAGCCCATCTCTCCCTCCTGCTCGCCCCCGCCGCCGGGGCCCCTGTCGTCGCCCCGGAGCCGGTCGGCCTGCGCGATCGCCGTCGCCAGCTTCCGTACCGAGCTGTCCTCCGTGCCGGCCGCCAAGGCCGCCGCCCGGGTTGAGAGTTCGCCGAGCCCCGGCTGATCCGGCAGCGCGCCGCCGCGCAGGTCCTCCGCGAAGTACGCGGCCACCGCAGCCACCTGGAGCCGCTTGTTGCCGTCATCGCCCCACAGACCGCCGTCGATCGCGCCGGTCTCGACCGTGCCCGACCGCTCGTGCGGCGCCCGGGTCTTCGGGTCCAGCCAGCGCACCGTCGCGGTCGCCACATGTCCGGCGGCGCCGTCCCGGAGCCGTACGGCATAGAGCGCGGTCACCGTGTGCCCGGGGCCGACCTCGCCACCGTCCACGCTGTCGTCGCGGAAGTCGTCGTCGGCCACCTTGCGGTTCTCGTATCCGATGAGCTTGAACTGCTTGACGTTCTTCGGGTCGAAGGCGACCTGCGCCTTGGCGTCGCGGGCCCGCAGTTCGATGTGGGCGGGAAGCTGGTCGACAAAGACCTTGCGGGCCTGGGTCTCGTCGCCGATGTAGGTGGTGTGGCCGTCGCCCCTGTCGGTGAGGCGTTCCATCAGCGCGTCCCCGTAGTCGCTGCCGACGCCGACGCCGAAGAGGGTGATGCCGTACTCGCGGCGGGCGTCGTCGATCCGTTCGAGGATGGCGTCGGCATCGGTCTCGCCGGTGTTGGCGAGGGCGTCGGAGAGCAGGACGACCCGGTTGTTCGCGCCGGTGCGGTGACCGGCGACCGCCTCTTCGTAACCGCGCCGTACCCCCGCTTCCACATTGGTGGAGTCGGTGGGTTCCATGGAGTCGACGGCGTCGCGGATCTTTCCGCGGTGGTCCCGCAGCCGGGTCATCGGCACCAGGGTCTTCGCCTTGTCGCTGAAGGTGACCAGGGAGACGGAGTCGTCGTCGCGGAGTTCGTCGGTGAGGATCGAGAGGGACTTCTTCACCAGGTCGAGGCGGCCGGTCCCGGCCATCGAGCCGGAGATGTCGACGACGAAGGTCAACGCGGCGGGAGGGCGTTCGCCGCCTTCGTCCGCGACACGGGTGGCCAGACCGACCCGCACGAGCGACCAGCCACCGGCCTCGGAGCCTTCGCCCGTACGTGCCCCGTCGACCGTCACCGAGAATCCGTTGCCGGTCGGCCGTCGGTAGCCCTGGCGGAAGCTGTTGACGAACTCCTCGGGCCGTACGGTCTCCGCCCCCGGCAGCTCGCCGTCGCCGAGCGTGCGGCGCGCGTACCCGTAACTGGCGGTGTCCACGTCCAGCGCGAACGTGGACAGATAGTCCGGCGCCACGGGCTTCTCCGGCCGGTCCTCCGCCTTCTGCGCACCGTCTTTCTCGGTGCCGGGCGCGGGGACGACCTGGCCGCCCCCGCTCGTCCCCTGTGGACCGTCGGCACGTTTGGCGGACGAGTGGTCCCCGCTTCCCCCCGCCCCGCAGCCGGTGAGCAGCGCCCCGCCCGCCAGCATCCCGCCCGCCAGCACCAGTCCGAGCGTCCTTCGATAAGTCCGGCCATGCGTCCGGTTTTTCATCCCGTACCCCCAACCATCGCGTCAGCACTTGTGAATGTGACGTTCGGGGCGGCGCCAGGGAGCAGACGAAGACGTTGCGGAACAGTCTCGATGCGGCAACGGCGGGCGGAAACGGCGCGAGGCGCCGCGGAACATCAACGTCAGGACACGATGTCCTTACGACTGAACCCGCGGAATGCGCAAGCGAAAAGGATCAGGGCGTACGTCACCGAGATCGCCGCCCCCTTCGCCATGCCACCCCACTCCAGGTCCGGCTGGAGCGCGTCCGCCCAGGCGAACTGCCAGTGTGCGGGCAGGAAGTCGCGCCAGGAGCCGAGCGCGGTGACGGCGTCCAGCACATTGCCGACGATGGTCAGCCCGACCGCGCCACCGACCGCGCCCAGCGGGGCGTCGGTCTTCGTCGACAGCCAGAACGCCAGCCCGGCGGTGACCAGTTGGGAAACGAAGATGAAGGCGACGACGAGGGCGAGCCGCGGCACGGTGTCGCCGGCCGCGAGCGCACCACCGGTGGGGAGTTCGAGCGGCCCCCAGCCATATGCCGCCGCTCCCGCGGCCAGTGCGACGAGCGGCAGCAGCACCATCGCGGCCAGGCTGAAGCCGAGTGCCACGACGAGTTTGCTCCACAGCAGCCTGGCCCGGGGCACGGGCGCGGCGAGCAGGTAGCGCAGCGAGGACCAGCCGGCCTCCGAGGCGACGGTGTCCCCGCAGAACAGTGCCACCGGCACCACCAGCAGGAATCCGGCCGAGACGAACAGGCAGGTCGCGGCGAAGTTCGCGGCGGACGCGGTCGCGGTGTCCATCAGTGTGAGCCGGTCGCCGCCGCCCCGCGAGGACGGGGTGCCGCCGATCGCGAAGGCGGTGATCAGGATGAACGGCAGCGCCGCCAGCACCCCGCCCATCAGCAGGGTACGCCGCCTGCGCAGCTGCCGAACCGCCTCGACACGCAGCGGCAGGGTGCGCCGGGCCAGGTAGCCGGGCGCCTCGGCGGCGTGGGTGACATCGACTGCGGCACTCATGCGGAGCCTCCGGAGATCAGAGTGAGGAACGCGTCCTCCAGGCGACGGTGCGGCCCGACCCCCGTCAACGGCACGTCCAGCCGGACCAGTTCGGCGATCAGCCGGGAGGAGTTCGCGCCGTCGAGCCGGACGAGCAGGCCCAGCCCGTCGTCCGTACGGACGGCCGAGCCGATCCCGGGGAGTGCGGCGATCTTCTCCACCAGCGGTTCGGCGATCTCCTCGGCGACGGTGACGAGCAGCATGTCGCCCGAGCCGGTGATCTCGGCGACCGGTCCGGCCTGGACGAGCCGGCCCCGGTCCATGACCACCAGGTGGGTGCAGGACTGCTCGACCTCGGAGAGGAGATGGCTGGAGACGATGACGGTCCGGCCCCCGGCCGCGTAACGGATCATCACGTCCCGCATCTCGCGGATCTGGGGCGGGTCGAGCCCGTTGGTCGGCTCGTCGAGGATGAGGAGGTCCGGCATGCCGAGCATGGCCTGGGCGATCGCGAGCCGCTGCCGCATGCCCTGGGAGTACGTGCGCACGGCGCGGGCCAGCGCGTCACCGAGCCCGGCGATCTCCAGGGCCTCCTCGATGTGCGAGTCCCCGGCGGGGCGTCCGGTGGCCTGCCAGTACAGCTCGAGGTTGGCGCGCCCGGACAGGTGCGGCAGGAATCCGGCGCCCTCGACGAACGAGCCGACCCGGGACAGCACGGGCGCGCCCGGCCGGATGGCATTTCCGAAGACGCGGATCTCGCCGTCGTCGGGCGTGATGAGCCCCATCAGCATGCGGAGCGTGGTGGTCTTGCCCGCGCCGTTGGGCCCGAGGAGTCCGAGGACCTGGCCCTTCTCCACGCGGAAGGAGAGGTCCTGCACGGCGTACCGGTCGGCGGACTTGGCGTACTTCTTCGAGAGCCCGGTGATCTGGAGGGGGACCTCGGCGAGCACCGGGTCGGGGGCGGGGGTCGCGGTACGCCGCCGTGCGGTGAGCAGCAGTACGAGAGCGATGACGGCGGCCGCCGCCGGGAGCCCCCAGGTCCACCACGGCAGGGCGGCCGATGCCGTCTTCACCGCGGGGCCGGTGGGGACGGTCAGCGGGCCGTCGAGGGAGACGCTGTAGGTGGTCGGCTCGGCCGGTGACGCGTAGCCGAGGTCCGTGGCGGAGAGGACGAGCCGGAGCCGGTGTCCGGCGGCGACTGCGTGGTCGACGGCGGGCAGGGTCAGCTCGACCGTCTTGTTCTGCTGCTCCGGTGTGATCCGGTAGGGGGCGACGAGCTGGGCGGGCAGCACCTGCTGCTTCCCGTCCGGCGCGACGTCGTACACCTTGCCGAACAGGACCGCGTCGCCCTGCCCGGCCGTCACCTTCACGCGGACGGTGGGCGACCCGGTGATGCGCATCGACGTATCGAGCGGTGCGGAGTCGAAGCGGGCGTGCTGGCCGGGGAAGTCGATCGACAGACCGACGCCGAGGGACGAGAGCTGGGCGATGCCGCCGCCGACGCCCGGGACGGCGGAGATGGCGGGCGGGTTGGCACCGGCGGGGTTGCGGAACGTCTGCGTCCGGCGGTCCGCGGATCCGCCACTCGCCGGCGTACCTGCGCCTGTGCCTGCGCCTGTGCCTGCGCCTGCGCCTGCGCCTGCGCCTGCGCCTGTGCCTGTGCCTGTGCCTGTGCCTGTGCCCACGATGCCCGGCCCGCCGCTCGTCGCGGTCAGCGCGATCTCCCGGTCGCCGCTGGACAGCCCGGGATACGTGTCGCTGCTCGCCCCGCGCTGGAGCGCCGCCCCGTCCGTGGAGTCGATGCCTCCGGTACGGGTGACGCGGAAGGCGGGTCCGGTGTCGGCGCCCTTGTCCTCCTTCAGATAGCGGTCGAACCAGGCCCCGATCCGGTTCTCGACCCGCCCGCTCTCCATGTCCCCGCCGTCGTGCCCGCCCGCGATCCAGTCGACGGCGACGGGTGCGCCGTTCCCGCTGATGGTCCGCGCCATGGCATCGGCCTGGCCGAGCGGGAAGAGGGAGTCGGTCTGCCCCTGCACGATGAGCGCGGGCACCTTGATGCGGTCGCCGACGGCGCTGGGCGACCGTTCACCGAGCAGCGCACGCGCGGCGGCGTCCGGCTTCCCGGAGACGGCGACCCGTTCGTACATGGCACAGAGCTGCTTCTCGAACTTCTCGCAACCGCCGCCCGAGGTGACGAAGATCCCGGCCCAGAGCTTCTTGAAAACCCCGTCGGGGAAGAGTGCGTCGGCGAGGTTCCAGTAGGTGATCACCGGCGCGATGGCATCGACACGCCGGTCGTACCCGGCGGCGAGGAGCGAGACCGCGCCACCGTACGAGGCGCCCGTGACGCCGACCCGCGGGTCGCCCTTCGCGTCCAGCTGCACTTCGGGGCGCCGGGCCAGCCAGTCGATCAGCCCGGACACGTCCTTGACCTCGCGGTCGGGCGCGTTGAGCGAGATCTCCCCGCCGGACTTCCCGAATCCGCGGGCCGACCAGGTCATGACGGCGTACCCGGCACCGGCCAGCTCCTCCGCCTGCGCCCGCACATCGTCCTTGGAACCGCCGAAGCCGTGCCCGATCAGCACGGCGGGCCTGCGTTCCGCGCCCCCGGTGGCGAAGTACGAGGTGTCGAGGGACACCCCGTCAATCCGCATCGTCCGGTCCTGGCGGTGCACGGTGGGCCCGCTGTCGTCGGCCGCGGCGGTCCAGGCACCCGCACCGGCCAGCAAGGCGAGCGCGGCGAGGCCCGCAGCCCACCGGCCGCGGCGGCGGGGCAGGTGGCGTCGCCACCATGGAGTAGGGGTCTGCATGCATCGACCCTAAGCGCCCCGCTCCCGCGCCAGGAGCGCCGCCAGGAGGATCGAGCCTACTCCGGGCGTACGGAACTCCCCGCCGTACTCCGAACGCGGTATGGCCGCCACGAGGGGCCCCGGCACGGGACGCGGCGGTGATCCGACGCGTCGCCGCGCCCATCGGTCCACGGGTGCGGCGACGACGGCGCATCCACGATGCCGGTGCGGGGGGGCACACGTCCTGAATCCGTGTGCGGCCGGACCGCGCGCACCGGTGCGGTCCGGGGAAAGTCACCCCCGCTCCCGGACGCGCCGTACAGCAGGCCCGTCCGTCGGTTCAGTCGGCCACCGCCGTCCCTGCAGCGAGCCCCTCGTCCGGCATGGTCCGGGCCTGCTCCGGCTCCTGCGGTCGTCTCGTGCGGCGGATCGCCGGGCTGATCACAGAAGCGACCGCCAGCAGCCCCATCGCGCCCGACAGCGTCAGCACGGTGCCGCGGGTGCCCAGCCAGTCGAGGAGGAACCCCGCCGCGAGCGAGCCGAGCGGCAAGGTGCCGAAGGCCACCAGGGTGGCGACGCTCGTGACCCGGCCGATCATGTTCTCGGGCGTGATCTCCATCTGGTAGACGGATGCCGCCACGTTCCACAGCGCTCCGGCGAAGCCCATCGCCGCGAAGAGCACACCGAGCGCGACCGGGCCGTGCACGAAGGCGACGGCGGGCATCAGCAGCGCCCAGGCCACATTG
The DNA here is from genome assembly GCF_040683105.1 of Streptomyces sp. NPDC051020. NCBI lineage: Bacteria > Bacillati > Actinomycetota > Actinomycetes > Kitasatosporales > Streptomycetaceae > Streptomyces > Streptomyces sp. NPDC051020. Next base: position 108,816 of record NZ_JBFBCG010000001.1, read on the forward strand.
GATCCGATGACGATCGCCGGGAGACTGAGCCGGCGCAGCAGCCAGGAGGCGCTCAACGCGCCCGCTCCGCCGCCGAGTCCGGAGACGATCAGGATCACGGCAACCGTGGCACCGGAGCCGCCCTGCTCCTTCACAATGACGATCAGGGCCAGGCTCAGGGCCTGGAACAGCATGTTGCTGCCGGCGATCAGCCCGGCTGCGGCCCGCATGAAGCGCTGCCGCCAGACGAAGATGAGCCCTTCCTTGACCTCCTTGTAGAGGTTGCCTCCAACGGCGGTCCTGGCGCCCTGGAACGGCTTGCGTACCATCAGCAGCATGATCAGCGACAGCAGATGGGAGGCGGCCGTGAAGAGGAACGGCGACCATCGCACCGCGCTGAACAGCAGGGCGCCCACCGGCTGGCCGAGGAGGCCGGCGGCCCGCTCCCTGGCCTCGTTCTGGGCCAGGGCCGGGGCGAGTTGGCCAGCATCGACGACATGCCGTACGGCTCCGCGTTCGGCCAGCCGGTACGCGATCGTGAAGGTGCTCTCCACGAACGCGACGACACCGAGATGGACGATGTGGACCTGGTCGGAGAAGACGGCCAGGGCCACGGTTCCGATCGCCACGATACGACCGGCATCGCAGATGATCATCAGCTTGCGCCGGTCCCACCGATCCACCAGTGCCCCGGCGGGCAACTGTGCGACCAGGTAGGGCAGGTTGGCGGCGAACGCCACCAGCCCGGCGTCCTTCGCGGACCCGGTCAGCCAGACCACCAGCAACGGGTACGCGATCAGGCTGACGCGGGAGCCGAGGAAGGACGCGCCCGCGCCCGCCCACAGCAGCAGGAAGTCGCGGTTGCGGCGCAGTGGCGGCACCGGCTGGCCGGGGGGCGGGGAGGACTTCTCCAGCAGGCTCATCCGCGCGAGACCGCCGTCGCACCCGACCGGCACCATTCCAGTACGGCCATGGCGCTGTGCATCTTGTTCTCCGCCTGGTCGAAGGCGACGCTCGCCGGTCCGTCCAGGACCTCGGCCGTAACCTCCTCGCCCCGGTGAGCGGGCAGATCGTGCAGGAACAGCGCCTTGGGGCTGTGCTCCCACAGGGCGGACGTGACCTGGAACGGGGCGAATATCCGCCGCCAGTCGGCATCGGGCTTGCTGGTTCCGGTGGTCTGCCAGCGGGTGGTGTAGACGGCGTCGAAGTCGCCGGGCAGAGCGTCCATGTGATGGTGCTCGACGACGGACGAGCCACTGCGTGCCGCATGTGCCTTCGCGCGCGCCAGGATGTCGTCGTCGAGGCCGTATCCGGGCGGGGTGCGCAGTTCCAGTGCGACACCCGGGAACCGGGCCAGGGCCAGGGCGAGCGAGGCCGCGGTGTTGTTGCCCTCACCGACGTACAGCAGGCTGAACAGTTCGGTCCGGCCCAAGTGCCGCCGCAGGGTGGTGAGGTCGGTCAGCGCCTGGGTGGGGTGTTCGTCGCTGGTCATGGCGTTGATGACGGCCATGGTGCCGGGAGCGGCGAGTTCGCGCAGTTCCGCCGGGTCGGCGGCGGTGCGGGCGACCAGCACATCGATCATCCGCGACATCACCCGTCCGGTGTCGGCGATGGTCTCGCCCGTGTTGAGCTGGAGATCGCCGGGGCCGTAGGTGACGATGTCGGCGCCCAGCCGCTGCGCGCCCGCGGAGAAGGCGGTCCTGGTGCGGGTGGACGTCTTGTTGAACCAGATGCCGACTATGTCCCCGGTGAGCGGGCGTTCGCGGTTACCGCGGCCGCGCGCGGAGAACTCCGCCGAGCGGGCGACCAGATGGCGCAGGTCGTCGTCGGTCAGGTCGTCGATGGATATCAGGCTTCGCACGGTGTGTTCCATGGCAGGGGCGTCCTAGGCTTCGGAGGTCAGAGGGCGGCGGTGAAGGCGGGGCGGCGGGTGTGTGCGGCGGTCACGGTCCGCAGGAGCGCCTGGGCGCCCTGAACCAGTTGGAGGTCGGGGGTGTGTTCGGCCGGCGAGTGGCTGATGCCGTCGGTGCTGGGGACGAACAGCATCGCGGTCGGTACCCGCGTGCTCATCGCGCTGGCGTCGTGTCCGGCGTAGCTGAACATCCGGCCGGTGGCGGGGTGCACGGTGTGCAGTGCCTCGGCAACGAGGTCGCACAGCGCCGGGTCGAACCGGGTCACGGGCTTGCGGGAGATCCGGCTGACCTGTGCGGTGCAGCCCTCGTCCGCCGCGTTGAGCGCGGCGAGGTCGGCCAGTCGGCGGGCGGCGGTACGCAGCGACTCCTCCATGCCGGCCCGGAACTCGACGACGAGGCGGGCCTCGCCGGGCACCACGTTCGGGGCGCCCGGCAGGAACTCGATGCACCCCACATTGGTGATCATCGACGGGTCGGTCGCCGCGGCGAGCTCCACCACCCGGGAAGCGGTGCGGGTGACGGCCCGTCCGGCGTCGGCCCGAGCGTCCATCGGGGTGGTACCGCCATGGTTGGCGACCCCGTGCACGATGACGGTGTACCGCTCGACACCCACGATGCCGTCGACCGCGGCCAGTTGAAGCCCCTGGGCCTCCATCCGCGGGCCCTGCTCGATGTGCAGTTCCAGAAATCCGGCGATCTCGTCGATGTGCGGGTCGGCGCACAGGGCCGTCGAACCGGTGAGTCCGCCCTCGGAGGCGGGTGAGGCGCCCTCCTCGTCCCAGAAGCTGACGATCTCCATGTGGTCCGCGGCCGGGTGGTCCGCCTCGTGCAGGGTACGGAGCACTTCGAGGGCGGCGAGCACTCCGTACGCCCCGTCGAGCCGTCCGGCGGCGGGCACCGTGTCGGTGTGTGATCCGACCAGCAGCCAGGGCCCGCTGCCGGAGGCCCGGCGGCCGAAGACGTTGCCGATGTGGTCGGTACGGGCCTCGAGGCCCGCCTGCGCAATCCGGCCCGCGAACCAGGTCCGGGCCGCCAGGTCGGCGGCAGAACCCGCTGTCCGGTCGACACCGCCGTCCTCGCGGCCGCCGAAGGTGGCCAGTTCGGCGAGATCGTGCAGGAGTCGGGGTCCGCAGACCGCGAGATCCATGGTGTTCATCTCGATCCCTTCACGAGCAGAGCGGCCAGCACATCGATGTGCTGCGCTTCGAGGACCGCATGGTGGTTGCCTGCGATCCGGTCGACGTGCACTCCGGCGGGTGCGAGAGTGCGCCACTGGTCGAGGTAGTCCTGATAGGAGAGGCCCGAGGTCACGCTGTGACCACCGGATGCGGCCTCGTCGGTGACCACCAGTGCGATGGGGCCCGGTAGTTCGGCGTAGTGGTGGGCGGAGGTGGCCGTATGGACGGCCTGCCAGACGGCCAGCCGTTCGGTGAGGGCCTCGGCCAGGTCTTCGGTGAGGGTCTCGCCGGAGATGCCGCCCGGTTCCGGCGAACCCGTTCCGATACCGGCTGCGTGCAGCAGGACACCGAGCTCCGCCATCGCCTCGGGGGTCCGGTCCGCCAGCAGCTGCCGCGCCCTTGCCAGATAGTCGTCCTCAAGGCTCCCGGCGCCTTCCGCCGCCGGATCGATCAGGGTGAGCACCGGGGCCGGATGGCCCTCGGCGACGAGGTGGCGTGCCATCTCGCAGGCGATGGCCGCGCCGGAGGACCAGGCAAGAATCCGGTGCGGCCCGTTCGGCCGGTCCCGCAACAGCTCGGCCGTGTAGCGGGCGGCGAGCTCCGGCACGGTGGCGTCCCCGGCTGCCGCCTCGAACGCGGCGACCTGGGTCCGGCCCGCCAGGTGCTCGGCCAGCGGCAGGTACCAATGGGCGCTGCCGCCCACCGGGTGGACGCAGAACAGCGCGTCCCGCCCGTCGTCGGGGCTCAGCCACACCAAGGATCTACCGGTGCCTTCTCCGGCGTACAGGGCTCCTTCGATACGGGCGGCCAGCTCTCCGACCGTACGGCACTCCAGCAGGTCACCGGTGGTGACGGTGATGCCCTGTGAGCGGGCCCGGGAGACGGCCCTCAGCAGCAGCAGGGAGTAGCCGCCGAGCCGGAAGAAGTCGTGGTGGACGCCGATCTGTTCGATGCCCAGGACCTCGCTCCAGACTTGGCACAGGGCCTCTTCGAGCGGGGTCCGCGGTGCGGTGTACGGCTGTTCCCCGGCGAGCGAGCCCAGGTCGGGGTCGGGCAGTGCCCTCCGGTTGACCTTGCCGTTCTGGTTGAGCGGAATCCGGTCCAGTGCGACGAACAGGGCCGGAATCATGTAGTCCGGCAGCTCCGTGCGGCAGTGCGCGGAGAGTTCCCCGCGGTCCGGCAGGGTGTCCCCGTCCGGCACGCAGTACGCGATGAGCTGCTTGTCTCCGCCGGGCAGCTTGTGCGGCACCACGAGCGCGTCCCGTACCCCGTCGTGGCGGGTGAGGACCGTCTGGATCTCTCCCGGCTCCACCCGGTAGCCACGGATCTTCACCTGATGGTCGGCCCGGTCGACGAAGTCGACGTTCCCGTCATCGAGCACCCGGCACAGGTCTCCGGTGCGATAGAGCCTGGCGCCCGGTGCCCCGTAGGGGTCGGGGACGAACCGCTCGGCGGTCTTGTCCGGGAGGTTGGCGTAGCCGCGGGCCACTCCCGCGCCGCCGATGTACAGCTCGCCCAGCACGCCGACCGGTGCCGGCCGGAGATCCTCGTCGAGCACGTACATGGTGGTGTTCGGGATGGGGCGGCCGATCGGAACAAGTTCGCTGTTGTGGACGCCCTCGATCGGGTACGTGCAGTTGGCGACGGATATCTCGGTCGGCCCGTACTCGTTGAGGAGGCGGGTGCTGCCACCGATCTCCTGCCAGCGGGCCAGGGTCCGGCTCGGGAAGGCGTCGGCGCCGACCGCGAGCAGCGGGGCCAGCGACTGGGCCTGTTCGGGCGTCAGATGCTCGGCCAGCAGGTCCAGGTGGCCGGGCGTCATCTTGATGAAGCGGTATGGCGCGCCTTCGGCGAGGAGCTTGCCGATCTCCCCGGCGCCGGCGTTCTCGGGCAGCAGATGGACCCGCTCACCCATCATCAGCGGGGTGTACAGGTTGGGTACGACCATGTCGAAGGCGATCGAGGAGAACAGCGGTGCGCCGCCGCTGCCCTCTGCCGCGTACCCCTCCACGCACCACCACAGGTAGTTGACCAGCCCGCGATGCGGAACGAGCACACCCTTGGGCCTGCCGGTGGAACCGGACGTGTAGATGATGTAGGCGAGTTGGTCGACGTCCGCGGCAGGCTCGGGCCGGGTCGCCGGGGCGGCGTCGACACTCGCCCGGTCGCTGTCGGTCGACAGTTGCCGGACCGGGTGGACCGAGGCGAGCAGTTGCGCATACCGGTTCTCGGTGACGACCACCGTGGCGCCGGCGTCGCTGAGCATGTACGCAAGCCGGTCGCCAGGATAGGTGGGGTCGAGCGGCATGTAGGCACCGCCCGCCTTCCACACTCCCAGCAGCACGGCAACGAGCTCCGGACCTCGGTCCAGAAGCACCCCGACCAGCCGTTCGGGTCCGACTCCGTGGGCCCGCAGGACGTGGGCGTAGCGGTTGGCGCGGGCGTCGAGTTCGGCGTACGTCCAGGCGGTGTCCCCGTGGGTGACGGCGATCGCGTCGGGGTCCGCAGCGGCCCGCTCCTCGAACAGCTCGTGCACGCAGGCGATCCGGCGCGGGGTCGCGGTGTCGTTCCAGTCCTTGATCAACCGGTCGTACTCGCCGGGTGGCAGTAGCGCTGCCCGGGCGTCCTCGCCGGGACCCTCGGCCATGGATTCGAGAACGGCACGGTACATGGCACCGAGCCGCTCGCCGTTCGCGCGGGTGAGGGTGGACGTGTCGGTGGTCAGCACCACGTGGCCGAGTTGGGTGGCGACGGAGAGCGGGAACTCGTTGGGGCTGTCGTCGACGCTCATCGCGTAGTCGACGAGCTCCAGGTCGACCATGTGGAAGTCGAGGTAGTTGAAGAAGACGTCGACGAGCCGGCGCCCTTCGGCGAACCGGGCCTGCATCGCGGAGAGCGGGAAGCGCCGGTGCGGCCAGAGTGCGACCTCCTGAGCGAAAACGTCCCTTACCAGCTCCCGCCAGGTGCCCGCGGCGAGCCGGAATGCGAACGGGACCGTGTTCAGGTACATGCCGTACACCCGGTCGGCGCCAAGCCGTTCGGGACGAGTGTCGCAGACCAGACCTGTGAAGAACTCCCGCTCGCCGGAGACCATGCTGAGCACCTTGAGGTGTGCGGCGTGCAGCACACTCTTGAACGGAACGCCGGCCTCCGAGGCCAGTGCCCGCAGGCGTGGCTCCAGGTCGTGGAAGGGCACGGGAATCCGGTACGGCTGCCGCGGCGCGTCCAGGTCGCCCCAGCCCGCGGGCAGTTCGAACTTTGTGCCCTCGGTGACGGTCCGCCGCCAGTGCTCCGCGTCGTCCGGCGAGTCCAGCGCGGCTTGTTCGGCGGCGACGTAGTCGGCGTATCGGACCGCGGGCGGGTCGTACGGTTCCGGTGTGCCACCGTCGCGGAACCGCCGGTAATGTCCGAGGAGTTCCATCAGCAGGGAGTGGTAGCTCCAGCCCTCCAGGATGGCGTGGCACTCGGTCACCGCGATCCGCCATTCGGTCCGGCCACAGACATGCGCGAAGAGTCTGAGGAGCGGTGGTTCGCGCAGGTCGAACAGGTCGGCCCGCTCACGGTCGAGGTGGTCGCGCACGGCCCGGTCCTGGGCTTCGGCGTCCAGGGCCGACAGGTCCTCGCAGCCGACCGTCATCGCGGCCGTGGTGTGCACGAGCTGGAGCGGTTCGCTGTGACCGGCGAGGGCGATCGAGGTACGAAGCACCTCGTGCCGGGCGACGACCTCCGCGGCGGCGGAGCGCAGCGCCTCGAGCGAGAAGGGCTGATCGTCCCGGATCCGGAAGGAGGTGACGTTGTGGTAGGTCCGCTCGGTGCTGCTGAGCATCTCGAAGACCATGCCTGCCTGTACCTGCGAGAGCGGGTAGGCGTCCTCGACGCCGTCCGGCAGTGAGCCGGCGTCAGCGGGCGGGAGCAGGGCGAACCGTTCGACGGACGGCTCCTCGTCGAGGCCGGTGGTTCGTCCTTCGAGTACGCCCGCCAGTCTGGCGACACTGCGGAACTCGAAGACGTCGCGCACGCTGACGTCGAATCCCTCCGACCGCAGCGCGCCGACCAGTGCGACGGCTCGGATGGAGTCGCCGCCGAGGTCGAAGAAGTTGTCCTCGGCGCCGACCTGTTCGAGGTGCAGGACGTGCTGCCAGACGGCGGCGACCAGCTGTTCGGTGCGGGTACGGGGCGCGGTGAACGCCCGTGTCGAACGGTCGGTGTGGCGGTCGGGGGCGGGCAGCGCCCGCTCGTCCAGTTTGCCGCTGGCCGTGAGCGGCAGCCGGGGCAGGACGACGTACGCGGACGGCACCATGTAGGCGGGGAGTACCGCGGCGAGCGACTCGCGCAGCGCGTCGGGCCGGATGCGCCGGTCGTCGGCCGGGCCGTCGGACGGTCCGGCCGCACCGGTCTCCGGGACGACATACGCGACGAGTTCCTTGTTCCCCTGTTCGTACTCGCGGACCACCACGGCCGTCTCGCCGACGCCGGGAAGCGAGCCCAGCACCGACCGGATCTCGCCCAGTTCGATCCGGTAGCCGCGGATCTTGACCTGGGTATCGATGCGTCCCAGATATGTCAGGCGTCCGTCCGGGCCCGCCTTGGCCAGGTCGCCGGTGCGGTAGAGCCGGGCTCCGGGGTTCCCGGAGAACGGATCAGGTACGAAGCGCTCCGCGGTGAGGTCGGGCCTGCCCAGGTATCCGCGGGCCAGACCGGCGCCGCCCACATGGATCTCGCCGGGCACTCCGACAGGGGCAAGCCGTCCGTACGGGTCGAGTACATAGGCGCGCAGGTCGTCCAGCGGGCGGCCGATTGCGCCGGTCGGCCCTTCCGTCGCCTCCGCAGCCTCGACGCGGTGGTGGGTGACGTGGACGGTGGTTTCGGTGATCCCGTACATGTTGATCAGTTCGGGACCGTCCGGTCCCATCCGCTCGAACCAGGGCGCCAGTTCGGCCACGTCGAGCTTTTCGCCGCCGAAGATGACGGTGCGCAGCGCGAGCCGGTCCAGCCTGGGGTCACCCCGGCGGGCGGCGTCCACGAGGGAGCGGAAGGCGGACGGCGTCTGGTTGAGCACCGTCACCCGCTCGTCGACGAGCAACGAGAGGAAGTCGTCCGGGGAACGGGACACTTCGACGGGCACGACGACCAGTCGGCCGCCGTGGAGCAGCGCCCCGTACAGCTCCCACACGGAGAAGTCGAAGGCGTACGAGTGGAAGAGGGTCCATACGTCGTCGGGGCCGAAGCCGAAGTGCCGCCGTGACGCGGTGAAGAGCCGGACCACGTTGCGGTGGGTGAGGACGACGCCCTTGGGCCGACCGGTGGATCCCGAGGTGTAGATGACGTAGACCGGGTCGTCCGGCGCGACTCGGGTGCGCGGTGCGGTGGTGGGAGCGGAGGCCAGAGCGGCGCGTACCGGCGCGGAGTCCAGCAGCATCGCCTCCACGTGCTCGGCCGCCGACAGCCGGTCGATGTGCCCGGTGTCGCTGACGACGACCGTCGCCTCCGCCTCGGCAAGAACCGTTGCCAGCCGTTCCGCGGGGTGGGAGGGGTCGAGCGGCAGATACGCGGCCCCGGACCTGAGGACGCCGAGAAGGGTGGCGACCAGGCTCGGGCCCCGGCCGAGGCAGACCCCGACGAGGCCGCCGGCCGCAGCTCCGCGACTGCGCAGGGCGTGCGCGATGCGGTTGGCCTCCTGATCGAGTTCGCGGTACGTGAGGGAGGTGTCCTGGAACGTCACGGCGACCGCGTCGGGGGTGGCCGCGGCCCGGCGGGCGAACAGTTCCTGCACGCAGAGGTCCTCGTCGGCCCGGTCGGCCGCGGTGCCCGCAGCGGCGCGGGGGTCGCCGGCACCGGACCGGAGCAGGGTCTCCTCGGCCTCTCCGATCAGCGGCAGTTCGGAGATCGTGCTGCCGGGCGCGTCGGCGATCCCGTCCAGCAGCCTGGTGAAGTGCTCGGCAAGCCGCTCCGCCGTCTCCGGGTCGAACAGCGCGGTGGCGTACTCGAAGGCGCCGCGCAGCGATCCGTCGGCCTGCTCCTCCAGTTGCAGAGAGAGGTCGAATTTGGCGACGGTCCACGGGGTGTCGGCGCGTTCCACGCCGACACCGTGCAGCGCCGCGGCCGGGTTCGAGGCCGGGTGGAGGGCGAACGCCACCTGGAACAGTGGAGTGCGGGACAGGTCGCGCTCCGGCTGGAGTTCGTCCACCAGCGTGCTGAACGGCACGTCCTGGTGGCTCAGTGCGTCCAGGACGGTGGCCCGGTTGCCCCGCAGCAGTTCGTCGAAGGTCGGGTCGCCCTCCCACCGTGCCCGCAGCACAACCGTGTTGACGAGATATCCGATGAGGTCGCGAACCTCCGGCCTGGTCCGGTCGGCGACCGGGGTGCCGACCGCGATGTCGGCGCGGCCCGTGTAGCGGGCCAGCAGCGTCTGGAACGCCGTCAGCAGCAGAACGAAGGGGGTGGTCTCCCGCTCCTGGGCCAACTCGCGCAGTACGGCTGCCCGGTCCGCGGGAACGGTCAGCGGGGCGGTGGCCCCGTGCCAGTCACGGACGGCGGGCCGGGGCCGGTCCGTGGGCAGTTCCAGCGGTTCCACACCGGCCAGCTGCCCGCGCCAGTAGGCCAGGCCGGGCGCCAGCAGTTCAGCGGTCGTCCGGGCACGCTGCCAGGCGGCGTAGTCGGCGTACTGGATGTTGAGCGGGGCGGGGAGTTCGCCGTCGCCTCCCGTGCGGTGCCGGTAGAACCGGGTAAGTTCGCCGATGAAGACCTCGGTGGAACGGTCGTCTCCCGCGATGTGGTGGAAGACCACCAGCAGAAGGTGGTCGTCGTCGGCCAACCGCACCAGCCGGATCCGCAGCGGCGCCATGAGTTCCAGATCGATTCCGACGGAGATCTCACGGTCGACGAACGCGGCCGCCGCGATCTCCCGTTCCGCGGCGGCGGTGCCCGTCAGATCGACCTCCTGGTACACCGCTGGATCCAGCGGCCGGGGTGGGTCGATGATCTGGACCGGCCGGTCGTCGGCCAGCCGGTACCGGGTCCGCAGCACCTCGTGTCGGCCGACGACATCGCTGATCGCGCCCCGCAGGGCGGCTCGGTCCAGCCCGCCGCGCAGCCTCAGCGCGAGTGGCATCAGGTACTCGGGGCTCTCGGGTGCGAGGCGGTTGAGGAACCACATCTGCTGCTGGCCGAAGGAGAGCGGGAGCGGCACCTCCCGATCGGCCCGCGGCAGCGCCTGGGTGGCGCCCCCGCGCCGGCGGCCGGCCAGTCGAGCCTGCAGCAGTTCGTCGCGCAGCGCCTGGGTGGACGGCGTGCCGTGCGATGGTTCGCCGCCGTGTCCGGTGGGGCTGATCGCGCCAGTGGTCATCGGCTCTGCTCCTCGTTCAGGGTCATTCGGTTGGTGGCCGCGGCGAGTTCGGTGTCGTCGAGTTCGGCGATCTCGGCCCGGATCGCGTCCTCCACGGCCGCCGTCAGGCCTGCGACGGTGGGCTGTTCGAAGACGGTGTGCAGTGGAAGGGGTACGTCGAACGCGTCGTCGATGGCGGCGACCAGCCGGGCGGCCAGCAGCGAGGTGCCGCCCAGCCGGAAGAAGTTCTGTGCGGCGCCGACGCGTTCGGTGCCGAGCAGCTCGCACCAGATCTCGGCCATCAGCTCCTGTGCCGGTCCTTCGGGCGGCACATCGGCGCCCGCGTCAGCTGCCTGGATCGCGCTGTCGACGGTGAGGCCGGGCAGGGCGAGCCGGTCGACCTTTCCGCTGGCATTCAGGGGCAGGGCCGGCAGGGGTACGTAGACACCGGGGACCATGTATTCCGGCAGCCGGGTGCGGCAGTGCGCGGCCAGTCGAGCGGCATCTGCCGCGGCGTGGTGCTCCGCGCCCGACGGTTCCCCGGAAGCGGCGTCGCGCTCCGGTGCGGCGGGCACCCAATAGGCGGCCAGCCGAGGTTCTCCGCCCGGTGTGTCGACGGCGAGCACCACCGTGTCGGCAACCGCGGGATGTTCGCGCAGCACGGCGGCGATCTCGTCGGGCTCGATCCGGTAGCCGCTGATCTTCACCTGGTTGTCGGCCCGGTCGACGTACTCCACCGTGCCGTCGGGCAGCATCCGAGCGATGTCGCCCGTGCGGTAGAGCCGGGATCCGGGGATCGCGGAGAACGGATCCGGTACGAAGCGTTCCGCAGTGCGTCGCGGCTGCCCGCGGTATCCGCGGGCCAGACCGAGTCCGCCGATGTACAGCTCGCTGGGCACACCCACCGGTACCGGGGACAGCAGCTCGTCGAGGACGAAGGTGGTGGTGTTCTGGACCGGTCGGCCGATGGCGACCCGTTCGGGCCGAGAGGGGACCTCCCAGATCATGGACCAGATGGTCGTCTCGGTCGGGCCGTACACATTGGCGAGCCTGCCGGTCCTGCGGCGCAGCTCCGCGGCGAGCTCGACGGGCAGCGCCTCGCCGCCGACCAGGGCGGTCGTTCCCGGCCGGTCGAATCCGGCCTGGAGCAGCAGCCGCCAGCCCGACGGGGTCGCCTGGACATGGCTGACCCGGTGGTGGTCGATCAGGTCGAGCACCGCCCGCCCGTCACGGGCGGTCCCGGTGCCGGCCAGAACCACCCGGCCGCCACTGATCAGCGGCAGATACAGTTCGAGTCCGGAAATGTCGAAGGAGAGCGCGGTCAGGGCCAGCCAGGCGTCACCCGGCTGCGAACCGAGCTCGTCGCGCATCGCGAACAGCAGGTTGGCCAGCGCCCGGTGCTCCACCTTGACGCCCTTGGGACGTCCGGTGGAACCGGACGTGTAGATGACGTAGGCGAGATGGTCGGGCGTGGTCGGCGGCGGGTCGGCCACCGGACGCGAGGCAAGCGCGGCGATGCCCTCTTCGCTGTCGGGAACCAGTACGTCCCCGTCGTAGGACTCCGGCATGAGGCCGCGATACCCGGATGCGACGACCGAGACCCGCGCTCCGCAGTCGTCGAGCATGTACGCCAGCCGCTCGGCGGGGAAGTCCGCGTTGAGGGGTACGTAGGCGGCTCCGGCCTTCCAGACGCCGAGCAGGCAGGCCACCAGGTCGGGGGTGCGGTCGAGGAACACTCCGACCGCAGACTCGGCGGTGACCCCCATGGCGTGCAGCTGGTGCGCGTACCGGTTGGCCCGGGCGTTGAGTTCGGCGTACGTGAGATGAATCCCGGGGCTGCCCGCCGTGCCTCCAGCGCTGACCGCGACGGCGTCCGGAGCGGTCCTGGACCGGGCCTCGAACAGTTCGTGGACGCCGGTCCACCACCGCTCGACGACCGGTCCGCGGCAGGCGACGAGGAGACGCTCGCGTTCCTCCGCCGACAACAGTTCCAGGTCCGACAGCGCGGTGGTCGGGTCGGCCGCGACGGAGCCGAGGAGCTGAACGAACTGCTGGGTGATCCTTTCGGCTGTCTCCCGGTCGAAGAGCGCCGTGGCGTACTCCAGGGCTGCGGTCAGTGAACCGTCGGCCTGCCGGTGCAACGTCAGCATCAGATCGGCCTTGGAGGTGCGCCAGCTGCGGCCCAGTACGTCCGCTGCCGCCCCGTCGGCCGTAGCGGCGCTCAGCCCCTCGTCGTGCAGGTCGAACATCACCTGATAGAGCGGGGTACGGGACAGGTCGCGGTCCGGCCGCAGCTCCTCAACGAGGCGTTCGAAGGGCAGTTCCTGGTGGGCGAAGGCATCCAGCGCGGTGTCCCGTACCCGGCGCAGGGCCTCTTCGAAGGAGGGGTCGCCGGTCAGATCGCAGCGCAGCACGAGTGTGTTGACGAAGCAGCCGACGACCTGCTCCGTCTCCGGCCGCAGGCGTCCGGCGACAGGTGCGCCGACCGGCACGTCCCATTGCCCGGTGTGACGTGCCAGCAGGGCGGCGAACACGGTGAGCAGCGTCATGTAGGGCGTGGCACCGTGCTTGCGGCCGGCCTCGGTCACCGTCCGGCCCAGGCGAGCGGGCACCTCGAAGGTGATCAGGGCGCCGCGTGGGTCACGGACCGGCGGCCGGGGCCGGTCCAGGGGCAGCTCGATCGGGGTGATCCCGTCGAGCGCGTTGCGCCAGTGGGCGATGTCCCGGTGCACGGACTCGCCCTCCAGCCGCTGCCGCTGCCAGACGGCGTGGTCGGCGTACTGCACGGCGACCGGGGCCAAGTGCGGGTCGAAGCCCTCCGCGAGTGCGGTGCAGACCGTCCTGAACTCGCTCTCCAGCAGGGCCGACGACCAGCCGTCACAGGCGATGTGATGGATGGTCAACAGCAGATCGGCACGTTCGCCGTCCGGTACGAGGAGGGCGCGCCAGACCGGCCCGTGCGCCAGGTCGAAACCGCGCGCGAGTTCTGCCTCCGCCAGCCCGGCGAGCCGGTCGTGCGCGTCCTCGACGACGGCGGGGTCCGCGACAGTCAGGTCGACGGCCGCCTCGGGCTCGATGATCTGGCAGGGCTCGCCGTCCTCGACGGCGTACCGGGTGCGCAACACCTCGTGGCGTGCGGCCAGGATCGCCAGCGCGCGCCGGACCACGTCGGCGCCGGTGCCCGCGGGGATGTCGAGCAGCAGCGGGACCACGTACTCCGCGCTGCCCGGGGACATCCTGTCCAGCAGCCACAGACGTTGCTGGGCCGGGGAAAGGGGCAGCGGGCCGGTGCGGGGCACGGGCCGTACGGGCTCGCTGTGCTGCCCGCCCGCGGCGAGCAGCTTGGCCTGGTCCGCCACGGTCGGGGCGGCGAGCAGTTCACCGAGGGTGAGGCTGTGCCCGGTGGCGGCCCGCAGCATGCCGGAGAGCCGGCTCAGCAGCAGGGAGTAGCCGCCGCGTTGGAAGAAGTCGTCGTGCGCGCCGATCCGTTCGACGCCGAGAAGTTCCGACCACACGCGGGCGACGGTGTGTTCGTCCGGGGTGCGCGGGGCGGTGTACGTCTCGTCGTCGGGTTCGGTGTCCTGGTCGGGCGGGGTGGGGAGCGCCGCCCGGTCCACCTTGCCGCTGCTGGTCCTGGGCAGCTCGGCAAGCGGGACGTACACCGAGGGGACCAGGTAGTCGGGGAGCCTGGCCCGCAGGTAGCTGCGGAGTTCGGCGGGCGGCAGGTCCTGGCGGGCCACGAGGTAGGCGGCGAGCCGCCCGACGCCCTCGGCGTCCTTGTACACGGCGACCGCCGCTCCGCTGATCTCCGGGTGCCCAGCGAGCGCGCTCTCCACCTCGCCCGGTTCGATCCGCACGCCGCGGACCTTGACCTGGTCGTCGAGGCGGCCCACGAACTCCAGTACGCCGTCTGAGCGCCAGCGTGCCCGGTCGCCGGTGCGGTAGAGCCGGGATCCGGCAGGCCCGTACGGATCGGGCACGAAGCGGTCCGCGGTCAGTTCGGGGCGTCCGAAGTAGCCATGGGCCACTCCCGGGCCGCCCGCGTACAGTTCACCCGGCACCCCGATCGGCACGGGTTCGCCGTCCACGTCGAGCACCAGGGCGCGCATGTTGTCGATCGGCCGGCCGATCGGCACCGGGCCGACCGCCTGCTTCCGGTCGAAGAGGTGAGCGGTGATGTCGATGGAGCACTCGGTCGGGCCGTAGGTGTTCCACAGCTCGGTGCCGGGGCCGAGCGGCGCGAGCAGCCGGTGCGCGACCTCCGCGTACAGGGGCTCACCGGCCGAGAAGATCAGCCGCAGGGAGCCGCAGTCCGCCCAGCCGGGCTCGTCGGCGAGCAGCCGCAGTACCGAGGGCACTCCCTGCAGCACCGTGGCACCGGACCGGGCCACCGCCCGGACCAGGGCGGCCGGGTCGCGTTCGGCCCCCGGCGGGGCGAGCACCACCGCGCCGCCGGCCACCAAGGGGGCGAAGAACTCCCAGCCCGCGGCGTCGAAGGTGCACGGGGTCTTCTGGAGCACCCGGTCGCCCTCCCCGATGCCGTGCCTCCGCACGGTCCACAGCACCCGGTTGGTGATGCCCGCATGGCTGACCATGACGCCCTTGGGACGTCCGGTGGAGCCCGAGGTGTGCAGGATGTACGCGGCCGAGTCCGGGCCGGGTCCGGGCCGCGGGGCGGTGTCGGGCAGAGCGGTGGCAACCGCGCAGGCCTTCTCCACCCGCACGGTGCGGACCGGAAGACCGCGGACCGCGTGCCCGGTGGCCGCCGCGGTGAGGACCAGTCCGGCACCGCTGTCGTCGAGGATCCAGCTCAGCCGCTCCCTGGGATGTCCGGGGTCGAGCGGTACATAGGCCGCACCGGCACGCCAGATCGCCAGCAGCGCAATCACGAGGTCGGCGCCACGGTCCAGGCAGACGGCGACCGGGGTGCCGGGTCCCGCACCCAGGGCCCGGAGATGGTGGGCCAGCCGGTTGGCCCGGCTCTCCAGCCGCTCGTACGGGAGGTGCTCGCCGTCGGCGACGACGGCCGTACGGTGAGGTGTGCGTCCGGCCTGCACGGATATCAGGTCCGAAAGGACTCCGGCCGGCGAGGGCCGTGGTGGCGTGGTCATGGTGGGTCCTTCGCAGTGGTGGCTCGGGGGCGTGATCAGCCCGCGGTGCTGTGACCGTCGGACGCCGCGTACTGCGCCATCCGGCGGCGCAGGCTCAGCGGGCGCATGTCCTGCCAGATCCAGGCGATGTGGGCGAGGCACTCCTCACGGGTGCCGCTGGTGCCCTCCGCCGTCCATCCGGCGGGCAGCTCACGTCCCTCGGCCCAGATCGAGTACTGCTCCTCGTCGTTGCGGACCACGAGGTAGCTGCGTCCGCCGTTTCCCTGCTCGCTCATGTGCACTCCTGCTCTCTGCGCGCTGCGCGCGCCCGTGTCTCTTCGGTGCGGTCGGTGGCCGGTCAGGCGTCCGCGGGCAGGAACCCGTCGACGCGCACGCCCAGGTCCTGCTCCTGCGCGGTGCGGCGGACCAGGTCGGCGAACGCCAGGTCCAGTACGCCGAGGCCGAACGGCGAGAAGACGAGCAGCCGTTCGGGGTCGCGGTCGAGGTGTGCGGTGCCGCGGAGCAGGCCGCCGAGGGTGGCGTCGACGAAGTCCCGGTTGCCGGCCAGCTGCTGGGCCAGGTCGAGCGAGGTGCGCTCGCGGCAGACGTGGTCCACGTCGTCGACCACGTTCTGCGCACCGAGCACGGTCTCGGCCGTCAGGTCGCGCAGCGAGATGTGCAGGACCAGGGCGCCGGGGCGCAGTGCGGAGGCATCCAGGTGCGGTTCACCCGCGTTGGTGGCGAGCGAGACCAGGTCGTGGGCGGCCAGCGCGGTCGCGCTGTCCGGGGCGAGGGTCACCTTGGCGTCCGGGACGATCCCGGCGCAGACCGCCGCGAATTCCTCGGCCCTGCGCTGGTCGGGGTCGTAGACCGTGACGGTGTCCAAGCCCGGTACGACGGCGGCCAGGAAGCGGAGGATCTCGGCGTTGATGACGCCGCCGCCGAGGAGGGCGACGCCGCCGGCCGGCCCGGCGGGCAGCAGGGTCCGCGCGGCCAGGGCGGCACCGGCCGCGGTGCGGCGTGCGGAGATCAGCGAGCCCTCGATCAGCGCGGTGGGCCGCCCGTCGATCATGGAGTTGGTCAGGACGGCCGCGCTGGCCCGGGCCTTGCCGGAGCGGATGTTGTCAGGGAAGGAGGCGATCCACTTGATCCCGGCCGCGGGTTCGGCGCCGCCCAGGTGGGCGGGCAGGCCGATGATCCGGTTGCGGTCGTCGCCGGGGAAGCGCAGGAAGGTGGAGTGCGGCAGGGCTGTGGCCCCCGCATCGTGACGCATGTACGTGTCGGCGACAAGCTCGACGAGTTCGCGCTCACGGCCGTCGAGGATCTGCTGAACCTCGAAGTGACGGATGATCAGCATGGTTGCGTGGCTCCAGTTGTTCTGGGCTCCTTCCACAGGTGCGAGACATCACCGAAGTGGTCGCGCACCCAGTGGTCGGAGTAGATGGTGTCGAGATAGCGGTCGCCCCCGTCGGGGAAGACCAGTACGCAGTTGGCGCCGGCCGGGATGCGGTCCGCAAGAACGGTGAGAGCGGCGAGTACCGCACCGGACGAGCCGCCCGCCAGCAGTCCTTCGGACGCGGTGAGCCGGCGGCAGGCCGCGACGGCTTCCAGGTCGGGAACCCTCACGAGGTGGTGAGAGGGGTCCTTCTCCAGCAGCGGCGGGCGTACGGAGGCCCCATGGCCGGGCAGCAGCCGTGGCCCGGTGGGAGGGGCGAAGATGGCGCTGCCCTCCGCGTCGACCGCTACGACCGCGGTCGGCAGCGCGTGCTCCTGGACGTATGCGGCACAGCCGCCGAGGGTGCCGCCGGTGCTGGCGGCGCAGAACAGGTAGTCGACGCGGCCGTCGAGTGCCTCGACGACCTCGCGCATGGTGGTGTGGTGGGCCGCCGGGTTGAGTGGATTGGCGTACTGGTTGGGCCAGTACGCGTACGGGATGCTCTCGACGAGCTCGCGTACCCGTCGCAGCCGGGCCGGCAGCAGTTCGCCGCCCGCCGCGTCGGCCTCGGTGACGACTTCGACCTCGGCTTGATACGCGTGCAGTACGGCAAGGTTCTGTTCCGTGGTCCGAGCGTCGACCACACAGATGAAGCGGAGTCCGAAATAGGCGCACAGCTGGGCGAGACCGATACCGAGGTTGCCGGAACTGGACTCCACCACCACGGAGCGGCCGGGCACCAGTTCACCGCTGCGCAGCCGTCCGATGAGCATGTTCAGGGCCGTGCGGTCCTTGATGCTGCCGCCGGGATTGAACCGCTCCAGCTTTGCGAAGATCCGGAACGGGTAGTGCGGGAACACCTTGCGCAGTTCGACGAGCGGGGTGGCGCCGATGGTGCCAAGAATTCCGTCCACCACCCCCGGGGTGGCGTACACGCCGTCCCCGAGGTCGGTGGTTGCGGTGTCCGGAGGCTTCAGAAGGTGGGGCGGCTGGGTGGGCGAAACGGTCACGACTGTCCTCTCGAGGAACACGGAGTCGGGTGCGCCTGGTGGGCGGTCACCGGGCCGGGGCGCCGGCCGAGAGGGCGAGCAGATGGGCCCGTTCCTCCTCGCCGGTCAGCCGGATCGCCCCGATACGGCGTTCCGGCCGGGTGGTGACGGCGTCCAGCAGCCGCAGGTAGTGCATGCTCAGCCGGTCGACCGTCGGCCTGAAGAACAGATCGGTGCTGTACCGGAACAACACGGTCAGGCCGCCGCTGCCGGAGAGGACCTCGACCGCCAGATCGAACTGGCCCTCCTGCTGCGGCAGGTCGTAACCGGTGATGCTCAGCCCCGCGTACTCCAGGACACGCTGCCCCCGAGGGTCGGACAACAGGTCCATGACGGGGTCGAGGCGGCTGGTGGCGACCATGGTGAACGTGGTCTGGAAGACGGGGGTACGTGCCGCGTTCCTGGCCAGGCCGAGTGCGCCGGGGAGGAGCGGGAAGGGGTACTCCTGGTGGTTCATGGCGTCGCGCAGCCGCTGCTGGGTACGGCGCAGCAACGCGTCGAACGTCGTCTCGTCGTCGAGCGAGGCGCGCAGCACCATCGGGTTCACGAAGTAGCCCACGGTGCCCCGCAGTTCGCGGGCACGGCGGCCGCTCGCCGGGCAGCCGATGACGAACTCGGGCTCCGCGGTGTAGCGGTACAACAGGGCCTGGAACGCTGCGGCGAGCACCACGAACACGGTGGTTCGCCCATCGGCCGCGGTGGCTCTGATCCGCTCGGCCAGCCGGTCCGGGACGGGTACGGCCACGGTGTCGCCCCGTTGACCGGGCAGAACCTGCCGGGGCAGGTCCGCCGGGAGGTCGAGGACCAGGGGTGCGCCGCGGCAGCTGTCCCGCCAGAACTCGGCGAGACGCTCGGTCTCCTCGTGGTCGGCGAGCAACCGTTCCTCGGCAGCCACCTGGACGGCGAACCCGGTGGCGGGCCCCTCCCACGGCAGCGGGTCACCGGCGTCGAAGGCGCCGCAGGCGTCGAGGAGTTCGCGCAGCAGCAGGGCCTGGGACGCCGCGTCCGTGGCGATGTGGTGGGCGGCGACCAGCAGCACCTGGGCGTCGGGGCCGTCGAACAGGACCACGCGGAAGGCGCTGTCGGTGCCGAGCCGGAAAGGCCGGTCCCCGGCGGCGCGGACCAGCGCGCGCAGCTGTTCGCCGGTCTCATCGGCCGGACGGATCTCGGGTGCCAGCCGTCCGGCCGGGTGCACGCACCGGTAGGGGCCCCTCTCGTCCTCGTCGAAGGTGGAGCGCAGCAGATCGTGACGGTGCTCGACCGCCGTGACGGCGCGGGCGAGCACGTCCGCCCCGATACGCCGGGCGCCGACGATCCGGACCGCGCACATCACGTGGTAGGCAGAGCTTTCCGGGGCGAGCCGGTGCAGGTACCAGAGGGCCTGCTGCCCCTGGGAGAGCGGCTGCCTGGTGCCGGTCACGGCTGTTCTCCGGCGAGGATCCCGTGGAGGTGCGCCGCCATCGCGTCGACCGTGGGGTGGTCCCAGGCCAGCGTCTGCTCGACGACGATGTCGTACTCGTCCTCGATGTCGCCGCAGAAGGCCAGCGCGTAGACGGAGTCGAGGCCGTACTCGACAAGGGGCACGGACGGGTCGACTGCGGTGGCAGGACGCTCCAGATAGAAGGCGGCTCGTCCGACGAGCCAGTTCCGGATCTCCTCGAGAGCGTGGGGGCGGGCTGCAAGGGTCACGGTGTTCTCACTCCGTCGTTCGCGGATCGGCAGGAAGTGCGGGAAGCGGGTGGGGCTGCCCGGCGAGCGGGTCCCCGTACAGGTCGAAGCTCCGGTGGGCCGACCGTCGCTCCAGCAGCAGCGCGAAGAGGGCCGCTTCGGTGCCGGAGTGCGGGCCGGGCGGTACCCGCAGACCGATGCGGGCGGCGAGCCGGCGCAGTGCGGTGATGGCCCAGGCCGGATCGGCGAGGAGCCGGTCCGTGTCGGCCCGGTTGTGCCGCCAGATGCCCACGCAGGCGGCGGCGGCGAGCACCACCGCGTACCGGGCGGCCAGCGCGAAGGCGTCCGGTCCTGCGGTCACGGCGCGGTCACCGGGCGGCAGTTCCACCTCCGCCATCCGTCGCAGTTCGCCGGTGAACGCCGCGCACAGGGCGGCCAGTTCGGCGGGTTCGCGAGGGCCGGGCTGTTCGCCGAGCACGGAGGTGAGTACGTCGGCGCCGCGGGGGGTGAGTTGCAGCCGCCCGTAGTCGAGGGGTGGCAGTGCGCCGTTCACGCGGAACAGGTCGGCGGGCGCCGGTTCGGGCTCTCGCCAGCCCCGCCGGGCCAGCGCGGGCAGTTGCGGAACGACCGAGGCCCGGCAGACGGTGCCGCCGGCGTGGGCCAGTGCGGCCACCGGCAGGTCACGCAGCATCTTCTGGACGATGCCGTACGGTCCCTCGCGCAGGAACGAGCGGGCGCCGAGTACCGCCGCGAGGCGCTGAGCGGCGTCCTGGACGAGATCGGCCACCAGGTACTTGGACAGCGCGGACAGCACGCCCGCGTGCTCGGGTCGCAGATGCAGGCTGCGGGCGGTGACCGTGGCGAGGCTGTCACAGACAAGCAGGTCGGCGAAGGCCCCGGTGAGGGCCGAGCGGACGTAGGGAAGTTCGGCCACGGACCTGCCGTACAGCCGGCGTTCCAGGGCGAAAGCGAGGACGGTGCGCAGTTGGGTGTCGAGTCCGCCCAGCATCATGCCCGGCAGTACGGCACGGGTGACCTGAAAGGCCCGCATGACGTTCTCCAGCCCTCGTCCGGGCTCTCCGACGATGCTGTCCCTGCCGAGCGGGAACCGGGTGAAGTCGACTCCGGCGATGTGACAGCCGCGCAGTGCGGAGGTGGCGAGCCGGGGTCGGATCACCACGGCCTTGTCCCGGTCGGCCGTGGTCAGGTCGATCAGCAACTGGGAGTGGCTGCGGCTGCCCGGGTCGTCGCCGGTCCGGGCGAGCGTCACGGCCGCGTCGGCCCGCTCGATGTTGTTGATCATCTGCTTGCCGCCGGTGAGCAACAGGCTGCCGTCGGGGCCCGGTTCGGTGCGCAGTTCACCGCGGCCGACGTCACTGCCGTGGGCGAGCTCGGTGTAGGCGGCCGCGATCCGGCCTCCTGACAGCAGGAGTTCGGCGGCTCTTCGGCGCTGTTCGGTGCTGCCCGCGGACCAGACGCCGACGCCGGCGATGAAGCCGGTGATGCCGTAGCCGACCCCCAAGGCGCAGTCGCGGCGGAAGACGGGGCGCAACACGTGGGACAGCCGGTCGAGCCGGTCCAGCCGCCCGCCGAGCTCGACGGGGACGAATTCGGCGTTGAGTCCATAGGTGTCGAGGGCCGCTTCGGCGGCGGCCGAGGGTTCGCCGCGTTCGTCCGCCGCGAGGGTTTCCCGGTGGCCGAGCGGGGAGTCCGGGTCCAGCGGATCTCCAAGGAGCCGCTCCAGTTCCGCGGGGCGCCGTCCGTTCATGCGGGAGCCTCCTCGGACACCGGGCAGTACAACAGGGAGAAGAGCAGTCCTTCGCGGTGCTGTGCGACGAGCTGCGGGTACAGGGCGTCGAGCGCGTCACCGTCGGGCTGTGCGCCGCCGGGAGTGAGCCTGGCCTGGATCCGGGCGAGCGCGGCCTGCAGCCAGCACGCATCCCGCCACAGGGCGGCGTCCGGCGCCGGGTCGTCGGGCACCACCCGCTCGGGGGCGTTGTGCAGCCACAGGAGCAGGCAGGCCGCCGCGGCGTGGCAGAGCACGTACTCCTCGGCGATCTCGAACGCCTCGGACGGCACGTCGCGCGCGGTGCGCCGGATGGCGGCCATCCGGTCGTGCAGGGTGTCGGTGTGCCGGGCCAGTTGGCCGGCAAGCCGGGCCACCCGCTGCGGGATCAGGCCCGCTTCGGCCTGCTCGTCCAGCCGGGCCGCGGATGCGGAAAGGGTCGCGACCACCGTGTTGCCGGTTCGGGAGGCGAGTACGAGCCGGTTCCGGTCGAAGGGCGGCAGCGGACCGCAGAGCCGGGCGGCCGCGACCGGTCCTGCGGTGTCCGCCCCGTCGGTGCCGCGCCGGTAGCGGCGTACGAGGGTGGGGAACTGGTCGATGAGGGCGTTCAGATTGACCAGCGTGTTGCCGTCGAAGATGCCGACGATGCGGTGGTCGCGCTCGGTCTTCTGGAATCTGCCGTACGGGCAGATTCCGTACGCCCCGTCCGGGTCGGCCCGCACCACCGACCGCAGCCCGAGGACCTGTCCGAGCCCGGTGAGCATCCGGTCCACGGAGGTGGGCAGCAGGTACTTGACCACGGCCGCGGTGACGGAGTGTTCCTCGGTGAGGGTGTGCAGGGCGCGGCTCGCCACCGTGCTGACGGCCTCGCCGATCAGCAGGTCGGCGTAGTACTCGGTCAGGGTCCGCGTCGTTTGGGGAAGTTCGGCGACCGCCCGGCCGTAGCGCCGGGCGTCGAGTGTGAAGTCGAGGGCGAGCCGCAGCCCTTGGTCGGCGGCACCGAGCGAGAGCGCGGCGCAGAGGGTACGGGTGATCTGAAGGCTCTTGAGCACGGTCTCCAGTCCGGTGCCCTCCGTGCCGATCAGGCTGTCGGCCGTGACCACCGCTCCGTCGAAGGCGATGCCGCTGATGTCCGCGCCGCGGATGCCGTGAGTGCGTGAGCGCGGCAGCGGCCGGTGGGACTGCGGATCCAGTTCGCGTTTGTCCACCATCATCAGGCTGAATCCGCGCGGTCCGCCGTCGGGCGAGGTGCGGGCCAGTACGCAGATCCGCTCGCCGCGGGTGGCGTTGTTGATGAGCCACTTCTCGCCGTCGAGCCGGTAGCCGTCATCGGCCGGGGTGGCGGTGAGCTCGCCGGCCAGGAGGTCGCTGCCGTGTTCCTGTTCGGTCAGCCCCCAAGACACCACGGTGCCCGCGGCGACGTCGGTGCCGAAGCGGTGGGCCTGTTCCGGTGTGGCGGCCACCCAGGCGCTGACGGCGCCGAGGTAGGTCTTGCCGTGGCCGATCGCCACCGTGAGGTCGCGGCGGGCCACCATCCTCATCAGTTGCAGCAGCTCCTCGTACGTGCGCAGCCGGCCGCCGTACTCGATGGGGACGTACTTCGCACAGAGTCCGAGACCGTCCAACTGTCGGGCGATGGCCTCGGGGAACTCCTCGCGCTCGTCCAGGTCGGCGCAGGCCGCGTAGCCGAAGACGGTGTTCCGGTCACGGGCCGGACCGAGCATTTGTTCGAACTCGGCGGCGGTGTGCAGAGCGGTGTTCACAGTGCGGCCCCGATCGGCTCCACTGCCCGGTAGCGGCTGCGGATCTCCGGCTCCAGCTCCTCGTGGAGCGGCTCCATCGCGTTCTCCAGGAAGAGCGTGCGCATCAGGCGGCGCTGGATCTTTCCGCTGGTCGTGCGGCTGACTCGACCGGGCCGGACAAGCACCACATTGGCGATTCGCACCCCGAGCTCGGCGGTGAGCGCCTTGCGCACCGCTGCGGTCACCTCGCGCAGGAAGTCCTCGCCCTTGCCGGGCGCCCTGACCTCCTGGACGACGACGATCTCCTCGCGGGCCGCGGGCACGGTGAAGACGCTGCCGACGAGGTGGGCGACGGAGGGATGGGCGAGACGGGCCGAGCGCTCGATGTCGTGCGGATACAGGTTCCGGCCGTGGACGATGAGCATCTCCTTGATCCGGCCGGTCACGAAGAGCTGGCCGTCCAGAATCGCGCCCAGGTCACCGGTGCGCAGAAATCCGGTGCGTCCGTCGGCAGTGACGGCCCGGAAGATGCGCTCGTTCTCCTCCTCGTTGTTCCAGTAGCCGCGGCCGACGCTGCCGCCGCGGACCCAGATCTCGCCGATCCGGCCGTCCGCGAGGACCTGGTGGTCGGCCGGGTCGACGACGATCACGTCGAGTTCCCATCCCGTTCCGCTGCTGGCGAGCAGCTGCGCGGGCCGGCCGGGGTCGTCGCCGGGGTCCGCGGAGAGCGGGGTGAGGACGTTGCGCTCCAGGTCGGCCGCGTCGGCCCAGCGGCTGACCGGCGGCAGCTCGGGGTCGGAGCCGGTGATGAAGAGGGTGGTCTCCGCCATCCCGTAGCAGGGCAGGAAGGCCTCCTGCCGGAATCCGGCCGGGGCGAGGCGTTCACCAAAGGCGGCGAGTGTGCGGGCGTCGATCGGTTCGGCTCCGTTGCATGCCCAGCGCCAGCGGGACAGATCGAGTCCGGCGATCTGCTCGTCGGTCAGCCGCCGGATGCACAGGTCGTACGCGAAGTTCGGGGCCGACGTCATGTGGATGCCGCGTCGGTCGATCATGCGGAGCCAGGAGACCGGCCGCTTGAGGAATTCGGTGGGCGACATCAAGGTGGCGGACGCCCCGAGGTAGAGCGGTTCGAGGAGCAGGCCGATCAGACCCATGTCGTGGTAGAGCGGCAGCCAGCTGCCGAACCGGGTCTCCCGGGTGAAGCCGGTGCTGCGCTGGATCAGGGCCAGGTTGTGGAGCAGGTTGGAGTGGCTGACCATGACACCCTTGGGGGCGCTGGTCGAGCCCGAGGTGTACTGGAGGAAGACGAGCGAGTCCCCGTCGATGTCCGGTCGCCACCACTGTCCGGCGTCGGCGGTGGCGGCGTCCTCGACGGCCAGACAGGGCACGCGGTCCGGCGATTCGTCGAGCCAGGCGGATATCTCCGCCAGGTCGTCGCGGCCGGTGAGCACCAGGGACACCCCCGCGTCACGGATGATGCCGGCGGCGCGGACGTAGTGGTGGCGCTGACCGCCGGGCAGCGGCGCGGGAACGGGTACGGCTCCGGCGTACACGCAGCCGAGGAACGCCCTGACGAACCCGAGTCCCTGCGGGTGCAGCAGCAGCACCCGGTCACCGGTACGTACTCCGTTTTCGGCCAGGGCGACGGCAACCGACCTTGCGGCTGCGTCGAGTTGCCCGTAGGTCAGCGTCTCTTCGACGGGCGCGGAGCCGTCGCTGCGGACGAAGGCCACGGCTTCGCGCTCCGGCCCCGTCCGGACATGCGCTTGGAGTACGCCCACCAGATCCGCCACTTCGGGCGTCAGCGGTTCGGACACGGTTCCCCCTCGGTCCCATGAGTGTGAGCGCTGCGGGAATCCGGCGAACGTGCAGGTTCTGCGGAGACCTTGCGGCGACAACAAGCATTCTTGCCGCGCCCAACCTCGTTTTTCGGCCGCAGCGGCTGTCAGGACCTCGCACCGGCAGCTAGTTGCCAACCCCGGGAGAGCTTCACAAGTCCGACTGGTTCACCGGTTCCATCAGACAGGTGTCAGCAATCCATTGGGCTTGACAGTCAATCGAGACACCTGTCAGTGTTTTCTGACATGACGAGAAAGGCGCCGCCGATGAGCACATCACCACCATCTGGCGACGAGCTGCTGAAGGTGCTGTCCGCACTGGCCAATCCGCAACGGCTGCGGATTCTGGCGGCGCTGGCACAGAACCGGAACTACGTCAGTCAACTCGCCAGGGAACTCGGGGTCGGACGGCCGGTCCTGCACATGCACCTTCAGCGCCTGGAGGCCGCTGGGCTGGTCACCAGCTCGCTGGAGCTCTCACAGGACGGCAAGGCCATGAAGTTCTTCGAGGTTCAGCCGTTCGATCTGCACCTCACCGCGGACCGGATCGCGTTGTCCACGCCCACGCTCACGCTCAAGGACTGAAGGAGTCCCGACCATGAACACACTGGCCGCAAGTACCGACTGGGGCACCACCGCCTTCGTCCTCGGCTGGTTCGCACTGATCGCCCTGGTCGTCGTCGCCATCATCTTCGCCGTCGCCCGGGTCATCCAGGCCCGCGCCTCCGCGCAGCGCGAAGAGAGTCTCCGTGAGCAGCTGGAACGGGCGACCAAGGCCCAGGACGCGGTCGCCTCGGAGCTCGCCGAGGTCAAGACCCGGCTGGCCTCGATCGAGAAGACGATGAGCGACTTCGACTGACCACCCGGCCGCCGTACCACGCGGCGCACCGCTGAAGCCCGGGTCGCCGAGCGGCAACTCGACGACCCGGTGGCGGACGCCGTACCCGCACGCCCGACGGCGTGTCCTTCCGTGCACGGACCTCCACAGGAAAGAGGAACATCTCGTGTCCCTCCCGATCAAGTCGGCCGAACGGCTGACCGGTGCGCTCACCGGCCGGGTGTCGAAGTGGGTGGTCGTCGTCTTATGGCTGCTGACCACCGTCGCCCTGGTCCCGCTGGCCGGCCGGCTCGCGGGCGCCCAGAACGACGACATCACCTCCTGGCTGCCGAACAGCGCCGAGTCCACCCGCGTCGCCGAGAGGGCCGAGGACTTCCCCGGCGGTGACACGCTGACCGGCGTCATCGTCTACGTCCGCCCCGCCGGATTGACCGAGGCCGACCGCGCCGCGGTCGCGGCTGAGCGCACCGAACTCGCCGGGCTCAGCAGCACCCCAGTCACCGCGCCCGTCGCGTCCGAGGACGGCAAGGCGCTGATGATCAGTCTCAGGCTGCCCTCCGACATCAAGGGCAAGAAGATCGAGGAGCTGCGGACCAGCGCCGCCGAAGGCCTACCGGACGGGCTGGAAAGCAGGTTCACCGGTGGCGCCGGGGCCCGGCTCGACAGCCTGGACGCCTTCTCGGGCATCGACTCGACGCTGCTGCTGGTGGCGGGCGGCGTGGTCGCGCTGCTTTTGATCGTCACATACCGCAGCCCGGTGCTGTGGCTGCTCCCGCTGCTCTGCGTTGGCATCGTCAGCCAGCTGGCCAACGCCGTCGCCTATCTGCTCGCCGAACACGCAGGCATGGTCGTGACCAGCCAGAGCGCCGCAATCCTGCTGGTGCTGGTCTTCGGCGCGGGCACCGACTACGCGCTGCTGCTGCTGTCGCGCTACCGCGAGGAACTGACCCGGCACGAGGACAAGCACGTCGCCATGGCGGTCGCGCTGCGTCGGGCCGGTCCCGCCATCGTCGCCTCGGGCGCGACCGTGGCCCTCGGAGTGCTGTGCCTGCTCGCCGCCGAGCTCAACTCCAACAGCAGCCTCGGCCCGGTCGCCGTCGTCGGCGTGCTCTGCGCGCTGCTCGCCATGCTGACCCTGCTCCCCGCTCTCCTGGTGGTCTGCGGACGCTGGCTGTTCTGGCCGGTCGTCCCCCGGTTCGCCGCCGCGTCTGCCAGGAACACCGCACCGGCGGCGGGCCGCCGCTCCTTCTGGGGCACCGTCAGCCGCCTCGTCTCGGCCCGTCCCCGCCTCATGTGGGTCACCTGCGTACTGGCCTTCGTCGCTCTGGCCGTCGGCGGTCTCGGCATGAAGACCGGTCTCGCCCCCGCGGACACGTACACCACCAAGCCCGACTCGGTGATCGGCCAGCAGCTCCTCGCGAAGCACTACCCGGCGGGATCCGCCCGCCCGCTCCAGGTGATCGCCAACGCCGGATCCGCAGACACGCTGCGCACCGCACTCACCCGTACCGACGGAGTCGACTCCGTCGCCCCGCCGGTGCGCTCCGAGGACGGGTCGAAGATCTCCCTGTCCGTCATCCTCACCGACGCCCCCGGCAGCAAGGGCGCGCAGGACAGCGTGGACCGGGTACGGGAGGCCGCTCACGGCGTCTCCGGCGCCGATGCCCTGGTCGGCGGTTCGACCGCCACCGACCTGGACGTCTCCCGCGCCCAGGCCCACGACCGGCGTACCGTCCCGCCGATGGTGCTGGCGGTGGTCCTGCTGGTGCTGATCCTGCTGCTCCGCTCGCTCGTGGCCCCGCTGCTGCTGATGGCCACCGTGATCGTCTCGTTCGGCGCGGCGCTCGGACTGAGCTGGCTGATCTTCCACCATCTGCTCGGCTACCCGGCCGTGGACAGTTCGCTGTTCCTCTTCGGTTTCCTGTTCCTGGTGGCGCTCGGCGTCGACTACAACATCTTCCTGGTCCACCGCATCCGGGAGGAGACGGCCGCCGGCGTGACACCGGATCACCGGGGCGGCGTCCTGCGTGCCCTGACCTCCACAGGCGGTGTCATCACCAGCGCCGGTGCGGTGCTCGCCGCGACCTTCGCCGCACTCGCGGTGCTGCCGCTGGTCGCCATGGTCGAGCTGGGCCTCCTGGTCGCTCTGGGAGTCGTTCTCGACACCTTCGTTGTCCGCTCCCTGGTGGTGTCGTCGATCGCGCTCGACCTGGGGGACCACTTCTGGTGGCCCGTCCGGCGGGGCGCTTCGCCGTCGCCCGCCAAGGACGGCACACCGTCGCACGGACCCGGGCACGGCAGCCAGGACGACGACGCCGCACGTCTGGTCGGCACCGAACGCTGACGCTCCGTCCGGTGCCGGGGCGGGATCACTGCCCCGCCCCGGCACCGGGCCCGCGGTGCCCGCCCTGCCGCCCCGCGCCCTTCTCGCACCCTTCTCGCACCCTGGAGACATCCGTATGCGCAAGCACCTGGTCGCCACCACCCTGGCTCTGCCGGCCGCCGTGACTCTGCTCGCCGGGTGCGGCGGGCTCATCGGCCCCGAACACACCACCAAGGACTCCCTGCGTCCCACCGGCACCGTCCGCACCATCGAGATCCACTCGGGCAGCGGCACGGTCAGGGTCACCCCCGGCGACAAGGTCGTTGTGCGGCGCACGGTCCGCTACAACGGCGACGAGGCCGGCACACTGAAGGAACCGGTCGACGGCACGCTGACGCTCGACAATTGCGACCGCTGCTCCACCGACTACACCGTCACCGCGCCGAGCGGCACCGTTCTGCGGGTCCAGTCCGGTTCCGGCGATGTGCACATCGGTGAATTCACCGGCTCCGTACGGCTCGAAGCCGGCTCGGGCGACATCGACGCGAAGTCGCTCGGCGGCACGGCGGAGCTCAGAACAGGCTCGGGATCGATCACTGCCGTGTTCACCGGCCCCGTACCGGACATCACCGCGAACGCCGGTTCCGGCGACGTCGACCTGACGCTGCCGAGGGGCAGCTACCTGATCGACGCGGACAGCAAGTCGGGCAGCCGGAACATCGACGTACCGCAGCAGGGCTCCGACACCCATCGGGTCAGGATCCGTACCGGATCGGGCGACATCAAGGTGCGAGCGGCAGCATGACATCCGGCCTCGAGGAAGTCTTCGACGCGGACGCGACGCATGTGTGGACCGGTAGGGCACCGGACGCGGCCGCGCCGCCGGACACCGGCGTCCTGTCCCCCGACGAGCTCCGGCGGATGCGGGCCCTGCCGCCCGGCCCGGCCGCCGCGTATGCCCACACGCACATCGCCGTACACCGGATACTCGGCCGGTACCTGAGCCGGCCGCCCGGCTCGGTCGTCCTGGGCCGTGCCGTCTGCCCCGGCTGCGGCTCCACCGGGCACGGGCCCCCGGTCGTACGGACCCCCGCCACCCGGCTCACGTTCAACCTCTCGCGCTCCGAAACGCACTGGCTGCTGGCCGTCGCCGCGGACCGCAGAGTCGGTGCCGACATCCAGCACGAACTGCCGGACGCCCGGCCGGACCTCGCCTCGATGGCCGCGGTCTGCTTCGCCGCCGCCGAACTCGCCGGTTTCCCCCCACCCGGGCACGGCGAGAACGCCGACGCCCGCTCGGCCTACTTCTACCGGGCGTGGACCCGCAAGGAGGCCGTGGCCAAGGCCCTCGGCGTCGGGCTGGCCGCCGATCTCACAGCCATCGCCATCGCACCCGGCGCAACGGGCCCGGTACAGGTACGCGCGGCCGCCGGTCCGGGGCAGGCCGGCACCCTGTGGCAGGTCCGGGACGTCCCGATGGCCGGCCGTGTCTTCGCCGCCGTGGCCCACGAGGCCGCCGCCACCGGACCTGTGCGCCTGCTCACCATGGCTCCCGGTTGTCCCGGGGAGTCCCTCGACATTCCGGGAGAGGACCGGCGTGGACTTCCAGTTGCTCGGACCGGTCACCGCGATCGGTGACCGCGGGCCCATACCCCTGGGCGGCAGCAAGGTGCCCACCGTGCTCGCGCTGCTGCTCCTGACCCCCGGCCGCATCGTCTCCGACGCCAGGATCACGTCGATGCTCTGGTCCCAGGAGCTGCCCGGAACCGCCTCGGCCCAGATCCAGACCTATGTGTCCCGGCTGCGCAAAGCGCTCGGGCCCGGTGCCCGGCTGGACCGTCAGCAGCCCGGCTACGTCCTGCACACCGACGCCGACCGAATCGATCTCACCACGTTCGAGTCGTTGACGGCCCGAGGCCGCAGCGCGCTCGCGGCGGGGGCCGCGGCCGATGCGGAAACGCTCTTCGGCACAGCGCTCGGGCTCTGGCACGGGCCCGCACTCGCCGGTGTGGCGGAACCGCTCGCCGGGGCCGAGCGGCCCTGGCTGGAGGAGACCCGGCTGGATGCGATGGAGAACCGGACCGAAGCCCGGCTCGCACTGGGACATCACGCGGCCCTCGTCCCCGAACTGACCTCGCTCGCCGCTCAGCAGCCGCTGCGCGGCCGGACCCGGGGCCAGCTGATGCTCGCCCTGTACCGGTCCGGAAGGCAGGCTGAGGCACTCGCGGGATACGACTCCTTCCGACGCCTGCTCGCGGAGGAGACGGGCATCGATCC
Source organism: Streptomyces sp. NPDC051020 (assembly GCF_040683105.1). Taxonomy (NCBI): domain Bacteria; kingdom Bacillati; phylum Actinomycetota; class Actinomycetes; order Kitasatosporales; family Streptomycetaceae; genus Streptomyces; species Streptomyces sp. NPDC051020. Next base: position 139,256 of record NZ_JBFBCG010000001.1, read on the forward strand.
GAGCGACGACCTCCAGGCACTGCACAGCAGCATCCTGGCCGCCGACCCCGCTCTGCTCGTACCGCCCCCGTCCCCAGCAGCTTCACCGTCAGTGCCGCTCACCACCATCGGCTCTCGAATACAATCGGCAGCCCAACTCCCTCCAGATATATCTGACTTCACTGGCCGAAGCCGGGAACTGCGGGTTCTCGACGACCTGTTGCGCCGTCGCGGCTCCCGAGCCGCCACGGGGGGCCACTGCCTGATCAGCGGCATGGCCGGAGTCGGGAAGACCGCCCTGGCTGTACGATCCGCACATCTGACCCTCGACGCCTACCCGGACGGGCAGCTGTACATCGACCTCCGCGGCGCGGGGCAGCACCGCGCGAACCCGGCCGAGGTGCTGCTCGGCATCCTGCGCGGAACGGGCCTGGACGACTCCCGCATCCCGGCCACCCTGGACGAACGCTCCGCTCTCTACCGCAGCTTCCTGGCAGACCGGCGGATGCTCGTCCTGCTCGACAACGCCGCCGACGAACAGCAGATACGTCCACTGCTGCCGGCCGGCCCCACGTGCACTGCCCTGGTGACCAGTCGCAGTACGCTGCCCGCGCTGGCCGGCGGTCACCGCATCGAACTGGACGTCTTCGGCCACGACGAGGCTCGGGACCTGCTCGCGGCCGTCGCAGGGCCAGAACGCACGAGCGCCGAACCGGAGGCTGCCGAACGAATCGTCCGGCTGTGCGGACTGCTCCCCCTCGCCGTCCGTATCGCGGGAGCGCGGCTGGCCGCGAGACCGCACTGGCCGCTCACCCGTCTCGCCGAGCGGCTGTCGGATCAGCACCGGCGCCTGGACGAGCTGAGCATCGCCGATCTGGAGGTACGGGCGGGCATCGCGATGGGATACCAGGAGCTTGCGGAGCCGGAGCAACGGGCCTTCCGTCTGCTGTCGTTGCTGGACGGGCCCGCGTTCCAGCCCTGGAAGGCCGCGGTGCTCCTGGACCTCCCGGTCGACCGCACTCGGGACATCCTGGAACGCCTCGTCGACGCACGGCTGTTGCAGACCGGCCGAGACACCGGCAGCGGCCCCGAGTGCTTCCGCTTCCACGATCTGGTACTGGCGTTCGCCACCGAGCGGGCCGCAGCCGTGGAGACCTCGGACACCCGGTACGCCGCGCTCGACCGGGTGCTGGGAGCGAGCCCGGTGTACGCGGGCTGGATGTACGTGTAGCAGGTGCGGGAGCTGGTCCACGGCGACCGGACCACCGGATCAGGACAGACCGGAGATCACGATGGACAACAGCACGGACCACCGGACGCGGACAGCACCGTCCCCACCCCGCGAGCCGATCGCCGCACCGGCGGACGGGCCGGTGCCCCAGCCCTTTCGCGGAGCCGGTGACGCCCCGTCCGCCCTGGCCGTACTGGGCCGGCCCGGCGACGCGCTGCCCGTACTGGCCAGGCTCGTGCGCCGGTTCCGCAACGGGCCCGCACCGATGACGGTGCATCTGGTGACCGGAGAGGGCACAGACGTGTCCGCGGAGCGGGACGAGGACGACCTGCTCGGGACCACATGTGCGGCGATCAACGCGTTCCACGACGCCAGGTCGGCCGCACACGGCCCGTCGCTCTACGAGTGGTGTGTCGAACGCGGTATCGGCCCGGTCCGCCCGGACGACTTCCTGCCGCTGCGCCTGCACCGCGCCTACCTCCGCTGGGCGGCCGGCCGGATCGCCGCGTCCGGGGGCGCCGTGGTGCGGGTGGTCGTTCATCCGGAGCCTGCCACCGCGGTGCGTCCTACGGCGGACGGCGGCGGCGAGACCGTGGTCCTGGCCGACGGCACGCTGCTGAGGGTGGACGCCGTGCTGCCCACCGCTTTCCGGCATCTCTTCCAGCCCCCGGTCGCGCCGGGACCGGCGCCCGAGCCGGAGCCCCGGACCCAGCCGCTTCACCTGGCGTACCGGTCGGTCGGCGCGGGCGAACGGGTAGCGGTGCTCGGGCTCGGGCTCACCGCCCTGTCGGTGCTGACAGAACTGACCATCGGACGCGGCGGCCGGTTCGCCTTCGACGGCAGCACGGCCCACTATCTGCCCAGCGGGCGCGAACCGGCCGTCGTGCTGACCGTCAGGGCGGGCGGGCTTCCCCGGACCCGGCCGGTCGCCCCTCCGGGCAGAACGGTGCCGGCTCCGCTCGTCTTCACCTCGGCCCGCCTGGCCCAGCACCGCAGAAAGCGTGCCGGCGGGCGGCTGAGCCTCGCCGACGACGTACTGCCCGCCCTGGAGGCGGAACTCGACCTCGCCTACTACCGTTCGCTGCTGTCGTCCGGCGGGGTCGGACCGGAGACGGTGCAGCGGGAGTTCGCCGCGCGGATCGCCGCCGACGGTCACCGCAGGCTGCTCGATGAGCTGCGCACGGCGCACGGCGCGAGTCCGGTCCACTCCGTGCTGTCCCGGAGCGACGAGATGCCGGTGTGGGCCGACGAGCGCGCGTACGCCGACTGGTTCGGCGCCGAGCTGGCCGGAGATCTGCGCGCGGCCCGCGCGGGGCTGGGCGCGGACCCGGTCAAGGACGCGCTCGAAGTTCTGCATGACCATCGCATGCTGTTGCGGGGGCTTTTGGAGGGGCCGGGCCTGGACGAGGAGTCCACGGCCCGGTTCCACGGCACGTTCGTACCGGCCGTGAACCGGCTGGTGGTGGGCCCCGATCCGGGCCGGACGGTGGAGCTGCTGGCACTGCTCGCCTCGGGCGTCGTACGGCTCGGTCCCGGACCACAGCCACTGCTCCGGGAGGACTGTGACGCGAAGGTGTGGCGGCTGGACTCCCGGCAACTGGCGATCCCGGCCTCGGTCACGGTGGACCGGATCGTACTGCCGCGGATAGCGGAGACACCCGCGGGAACGGTCGGCGACCCGCTGCTCTCCCTGCCCCCGAGGACCGGGCCCGGATGGTCGCGGCAACCGCTTGCGGCGACCGGGCCGGTCCGGGCCGACAGGTGACGTATGGGAGAAGTATGGAAGTCCCCGCGAGGCTGTGCCCCGAACGCACACATGTCGGTTCCGGGCAATCAAGGGGTACTTCATGAACGTCTCTGTCCAGCGCGCCGACCGGATCGGTGTCTTCTGCGGAGCCCGGCCGGGCACCCGCGCCGCGTATCTGGAGGCCGCGTGGGAGTTCGGCACCGCGCTGGCCGCCCGAAACTTGGGCCTCGTCTACGGTGCCGGAGGCATCGGCATCATGGGCTCGGTCGCCAAGGCGACGCTCGCCGGGGGCGGCACGGTCACGGGAGTCATTCCGCAGGACCTCTTCGACCGGGAGAAGCCGGAACCGGGGCACGGGGAGCTCTTCGTCGTCCGTTCCATGCATGAGCGCAAGGCACTGATGTACCGGCTCTCCAGTGCCTTCGCGGTGCTGCCGGGCGGTTTCGGAACGCTCGACGAGCTGATGGAGGTCTCCACCTGGAACCAGCTCGGGTTCCACCGCAAGCCGGTGGTCCTGGTGAACGAGGCCGGCTTCTTCGACCCGCTCACCGCTCTGCTGGACAACATCGTCGCCGAGGGATTCATGTCACCTGCGGACCGGGCCCTCATCCAGGTGGCGGGGAACGCCACGGAGGCGCTGGCCCTGCTGCTCGAACTGCGGACCATGGCCGAGCCCCCGGAGGCTGGGGGCGGAGTCGCCGGTGCTCCGCGAACTCGCCCTGCGCCACAGCTGAGTCCGGCATGAGCCGGCAAGCGTGTGCCGGAAGCATGAACAAGGCAGCGTCCTGCCACCGCAACACCCTGACACCCCAGAGGCCTATTTGCGCGGAACCGCTGGTGAAAAGATGGACTCATTGACAGCGAGAACAATAGGACGATGGAGATCGTGACGTGAAGAAGTCATTCCCCTTTGCCTGCGCCCTGTTCATCGCCCTCCTGGTCGCTCCGACAGCGAACGCGGCGACGAGCCGGGCATCGGGAGAATCCGCACCCATCAGTGAGGTCGCACCGACGAACTCGCTCGACAACACGTGGGGGCCGTAATTCCGTCAGGCCCCACCGGCGCCATGCACGCGGTAAGCATTGTCCTGTCTACCGACGGAACGGCCCGGCCGATCAAACGAACCGCCTGGGCCGACCTGTTTCGCAGGTCGGCCCAGACGGGTGATGGCTTGCAGCACGTCTATGTTCCCAAAGGACACTCAGCCTTCACCGAGGTCACTCTTTTCCTCAGTCAGCCCTCGGTTCAGCAGGCAGAGGTATCCGGCCTCCGGCTGACTCTGCGCGTCCTGCTCGCATCGCCACAATTGCATGGCTGGTCGGTCCGGCGGTGTTCAGCGATTCCGGTGCTGTTGCTCTTCGAATTGATGACGATCAGAGGACGGTTCTCTGATCCGGCACCCTGATCGGGTTCTGCCCGAGCCAGCCCCGTTCCGAGGCCAGTGCGCCTGCCTGGAACCGGCTCCGAGCCCCGAGCCGACGCATCAGGTCGGCGGTGGTACGGCGACCGGTCCGCACCGAGATGCCCATCTTGCGGGCGATGACGTCATCCGTGTGGCCGCCGGCAAGGAGCCTCAGCACGGTCCGCTCATGGGCAGTCAGTCCGTCGGCGTCCTTGGGGCGGGAGGGGCCGAACGGATTCCCCTGCTCCCAGAACTGCTCGAAGAGCATGTGCAGGGCGGCCACGATCCCCGCGCCGCGCAAGAGCACCGCTCCCGAGTCGGCCTCGTTCGGGTCGAGCGGAACCAGCGCAGCGGCACGGTCATAAATGATCATCCGGGGCGGCAGTTCCGGAACGGTACGCACCTGGCCGCCCAGGCCGGTCAGCCACTGCGCGTACCCGGTCGTCGCAGCATCGTTGCGGACACTGTCGAGGTACAGATAGCGCAGGTGCACACCGCGGTCGAGCACGGCCCGGTCCAACGGCTTGGCCGCCTCCAGGCTCTGTGCCGGCTGAGCGCCACCGGTGGCGAACACAACGACCTCCGATTCGCAGGTGTGTGAGAGTTCCTCGATACAGCGCGAGATCTCCCGCATTCCTTCAAATCGCTGAACTTCACCCGTCCGGGACGCAGTCGACGCATTGCTGTACTCGGCCAGCAGGTCCGCGATGGCCCGCCGGCTCTGTGAAATCCTGCGCTGCCGCTCAAGCAACTCCTCCTCGCCCTGACTCAGAAGAGACGCCAGGGCAAGGCCCGGATGAACGAGACTGTGCTCGTCCCGCCCGTCTTCGCGAATTCTTCGGACCAGTGAAAGCTCTGCAAGCTCCTCGAATACACCGAGAACCCTGCTCCGCGGCCATTCAAAAAATTTCGAAAGGCCGTCCACCCCTAAATCCGGTTCTCTGAGCATGACCCTGTAGACCGATTCCTGATCGGCCGTCAGCCCCAAATATTCCAACATTGCTGACCCCCCCGCGGGAATCGCCGGCCGGAAACTCCCGTCACTTCCGAACACCTGACCGTCGGGCCCATGATAGACATGCCATGAAGCCGATGGCCAGTGAACATAACCATGGCCACAGGCCGTCGAGGCGAACCAAATGGGGCCCGGACCGACCCCCGCAGGCGCCCGATGTACCGGAAGACGGTGAAGACGCACGCGTCGACCCCTCACTGAACGCTCACATCAGGGCCCTCGCATGACAGGAAGATGCCACTTCTTCGCGGACGCCACCCGCCGGTACCCGAGCGCGGCCCCGGACGGCCCGGGCGGGCCCTGACGAACCGACCGGGTCCACCATCCTTTGAGCACGACTCACATGGTTTTGACGATGAGGCCGATGTGGGTGACGGCACTGAACGCCAGCACCCAGCCTTCGGGGGTGATGGTGCGGTCGGACGCGAGGAGCAGGCGCCCCAGCGCCACCACGGGCAGCAGCCCGGCTCCGGCGGCCACCGCCTTGATCGTGTTGTACGTCGGCATCTTGGCCCAGTCGATCTTCAGGCCGGATGCCGCCAGGGGGATGGCGTGGCGAGTCATGCAACGGGCGCCGCGAAGGGCTCGGCACGGTGATCATGGTGGCGACGATGGTGTTCGCGTTCTTGGTCTCGGGCCGTGTGGGCGCCGTTCCGATGGAGCGGATGATCGCCGAAGCGGTCGGTTCCGGGAGAACCGCAGTCGGCACGCGATGACAGGGTGAGGCCGAAAGAGGGAGCCGCTGGTGCGGCTCCCTCTTTCGGTTGGGGCGGGCCGGACCCGGCCCGCCCCATGAGCGCGCGCACCGGAAACCACCGGTCCCCGAAACGGTGGTCGGCCCCGAATTCCGCCGGGCGACGATTACCTGGGAGGTAATTGAGGCGGCCGTGTGCCGGTCATTACCGTCCCCGTAGGGGCCTTCGCGCCGCGGACGCGCGGGTGAACGCCCCGGCACCCTCTTATCCGATCTCCCCTCCGGTCCGCCGAGCGGCATCGCGCTCGACTCGTTCCTGCGGGTGAACACCGGGACCCGGGTCCTGCCCGGTTCGCCCACCCCGGTGTTCTCCGATGCCGGGGCACCTGCAGCCTCACCCGGCACACACCTGCGGATCAGCAACACAACTAAGGAAAGGAAGACCTCATGATGTCGTCCCAGAACGCGGGTACGGTCCCGGCGGCAGGCGCCACCCGCTCCGACAGCCTGCTCCGGTTCGCCCTCTCGGCGGACGTCGTCCTCACCGGTGCGAACGGCATCGGCTACCTCGCGCTGGCCACGGTCTTGGACTCGTTCCTCGGCGTGCCTGCGTCCGTGCAGTACGCGGTGGGCGCGTTCCTCACCGTGTACGCCCTGTGGGTGCTGGCCGTCTCCCGTCAGGAGCGCATCAGCCGCGGCGCGGTCGCCGTCGTCATCGGCCTGAACGTGGCCTGGGCCGTGGCAAGTGTGGTGACCGTGCTCGCGGACGCGTTGACGGCGACGGGCGCCGGCAACGGGTGGATCGTGTTCCAGGGCCTGACGGTGGCGGCCATGGGTGCGCTCCAGTACGTGGGCCTGCGGCGCCTGTGAGAGCACACCGGACGACCGTGGCGGCCGGACACGTCCGTCCGTGCATGCCGACGGCCCGTACGGATACAGCTTCCGTACGGGCCGTCGGGCGGAAGAGCAGCGGAACCAGGGGCGATCAGTGGTTACGCGGGAAGCCCAGGTCCACGCCCGCCGGGGCGTCCGCCGGGTCCGGCCAGCGGGTGGTGACGACCTTGCCACGGGTGTAGAAGTGCACGCCGTCGTTGCCGTAGATGTGGTGGTCGCCGAAGAGGGAGTCCTTCCAGCCACCGAAGGAGTGGTAGCCCACCGGCACCGGGATCGGCACGTTGACGCCGACCATGCCGGCCTCGATCTCCAACTGGAAGCGGCGGGCGGCGCCGCCGTCGCGGGTGAAGATCGCGGTGCCGTTGCCGAACGGCGAGGCGTTCATGAGGGCGACGCCCTCCTCGTACGTCTCGGTGCGCAGGACACAGAGCACCGGGCCGAAGATCTCGTCCTTGTACGCGTCCGAGTCGGTGGACACGTGGTCGAGGAGGGAGAGGCCGATCCAGTGGCCGCCCTCGAAGCCGTCGACGGTGTGGCCGGTGCCGTCGAGAACGACCTCGGCGCCCTGGGCCGCCGCGCCGGTGACGTAGGAGGCGACCTTGTCGCGGTGGGCCGCGGTGATCAGCGGACCCATCTCGGACGTCGGGTCGTTGCCGGGGCCGATCTTGATCTTCTCGGCCCGCTCCTTGATCTTGGCGACGAGCTCGTCACCGATGGCGCCGACCGCGACGACCGCGGAGATCGCCATGCAGCGCTCACCGGCGGAGCCGTACGCGGCGGAGACCGCGGCGTCGGCGGCGGCGTCGAGGTCCGCGTCCGGCAGGACCAGCATGTGGTTCTTCGCACCGCCGAGCGCCTGGACGCGCTTGCCGTTGGCGGAGGCGGTGGTGTGGATGTAGCGGGCGATCGGGGTCGAGCCGACGAAGGAGACCGCGGCGACGTCCGGGTGGTTCAGCAGCCCGTCGACCGCGACCTTGTCGCCGTGCAGGACGTTCAGCACGCCGTCCGGCAGACCGGCCTCGGCGGCCAGCTCGGCCAGCAGCATGGCGGCCGACGGGTCCTTCTCACTGGGCTTGAGGACGAACGTGTTGCCACACGCGATGGCCAGCGGGAACATCCACATCGGCACCATGGCCGGGAAGTTGAACGGCGTGATGCCCGCGACGACACCGAGCGACTGACGGATCGACGAGACGTCGACCCGGCTGGAGACCTGGGTGGACAGCTCGCCCTTGAGCTGGGTCGTGATGCCGCAGGCCAGCTCGACGATCTCCAGACCGCGGGCGACCTCGCCGAGCGCGTCGGAGTGCACCTTGCCGTGCTCGGCGGTGATCAGCGCGGCGATGTCGTCGCGGTGGGCGTCGAGCAGCGCGCGGTAGCGGAAGAGGACGGCGGTGCGGGCGGCCAGCGAGGACGTGCCCCACGTGGCGTACGCGTCCTTCGCTGCGGCGACCGCGGCGTCGACCTCTTCGAGGGATGCGAGCGCGACCTGGGTGGTGACGGCGCCGGTGGCCGGGTCGGTGACCGGGCCGTAGTTGCCCGACGTGCCCTCGACGGTCTTGCCACCGATCCAGTGGTTGACGGTCTTCATTACGAAACTCCTTCAGGCCTTCAGAGGTGGCGGCGTCGGGCTGCGACTTGCCGGTCGTAGTCTTCCCGGGCTTTTACCGCCGACGGGCGGGTGGCCGTTTCGGCTACAGGAACATCCCACCACGCCTGCGCCGGAGGGGGGCCCGACACTGTGTCTGCCGTTTCGGTCTCGACGTAGACACAAGTGGGGCGGTCCGCACTCCGCGCCTCGGTGAGGGCTTCGCGCAGGTCATGGACGGTCTTCGCGCGCAGCACCCGCATTCCGAGGGAGGCCGCGTTGGCGGCGAGATCGACGGGCAGCGGGGGGCCGGTGAAACTCCCGTCGGTGCTCCGGTGCCGGTAGGCCGTGCCGAAGCGTTCGCCGCCGACCGTCTCGGAGAGCCCGCCGATGGAGGCGTAGCCGTGGTTCTGCAGGACGACGACCTTGATCGGGAGGTTCTCCTGCACGGCGGTGACGATCTCGGTGGGGTTCATCAGGTAGGTGCCGTCGCCGACGAGCGCCCAGACGGGACGGCCGGGGGCGGCCAGCTGTACGCCGATCGCGGCCGGGATCTCGTATCCCATGCAGGAGTAGCCGTACTCCACGTGGTACTGGCGTCGGGAGCGGGTCCGCCACAGCTTGTGCAGGTCGCCGGGGAGCGAACCCGCGGCGTTGATGAGGATGTCGTCGTCGGTGACCAGGGTGTCGAGGAGACCGAGGACCTGGGCCTGGGTGGGCCGGGCGTGGGGGTCGTCGGCGGCGAACGCGGCGTCGACGCGCTGCTCCCAACGCTCCTTCGCCGCGGTGTACTCGGTCTCGTACGCCGGGTCGACGCGGTAGTTGCGCCCGTTCAGTGCCCCGGTCAGTGCTTCGAGGGCGGTGCGGGCGTCGGCGACGAGCGGGAGCGCGGCGAGCTTGTGGGCGTCGAAGCCGGTGATGTTGAGGTTGAGGAAGCGGACCGCCGGGTGGGAGAAGAGCGTGGCGGAGGCGGTGGTGAAGTCGGAGTAGCGGGTGCCGATGCCGATGACCAGGTCGGCGGTGCGGGCCAGCTCGTCGGCGGCCGCGGTGCCGGTCGAGCCGATGCCGCCGACATCGGCGGGATGGTCGTGGCGCAGCGAGCCCTTGCCCGCCTGGGTGGAGGCGACCGGGATCCGGGTGGCGGCGGCGAACGCGGCGAGGGTCTCCTCGGCGGCGCTGTGGTGGACGCCGCCGCCTGCGACGATCAGCGGCCGGCGGGCGGTGCGCACGGCCCGCACCGCCCGCTCCAGCCCATGGGCGTCGGGCGCAGGCCGGCGTACGTACCAGATGCGCTCGGCGAAGAACTCCTCCGGCCAGTCGTACGCCTCCGCCTGTACGTCCTGCGGCAGCGCGAGCGTGACCGCACCGGTTTCCGCCGGGTCGGCGAGGATCCGCATCGCCTGGAGCGCGGCCGGGACGAGCGCCTCGGGGCGGGTGATCCGGTCGAAGTAGCGGGAGACGGGGCGCAGACAGTCGTTGACGGAGACATCGCCGGCGGACGGGACTTCGAGCTGTTGCAGGACGGGGTCGGCGGGGCGGGTCGCGAAGGTGTCGCCGGGGAGGAGCAGGACGGGAAGGTGATTGATCGTGGCGAGGGCGGCGCCGGTGACGAGGTTGGTGGCGCCGGGGCCGATGGACGTGGTGACGGCGTGTGCGGAGAGCCGGCCGGACTGGCGGGCGTACCCGACGGCGGCGTGCACCATGGACTGCTCGTTGCGGCCCTGGAGGTAGGGCATGGAGGGCCCGGTCTCCAGCAGTGCCTGGCCGATTCCGGCGACGTTGCCGTGGCCGAAGATGCCCCAGGTGGCGCTGATCAGACGCTGTCGCCGGCCGTCGCGCTCGGTGTACTGGCGGGCGAGGAAGGAGACCAGGGCCTGGGCGGTGGTGAGCCTGCGGGTGCTCATCGGGTTGCCTCCTGACCGGAGATTCCGGCGGGGCCGGGGAGTCCGGGGAGCGGGAGCCGGGGGTCGACCGGCTGCGCCGGCCAGGTGTCGCGGATCCAGCCGTGATCGGGGTGGTCGCTGATCAGCCACTCCCGCTGCTCCCCCGGGCCGGCCATCACATTGAGGTAGTACATGGTGTGGCCGGGGGCGGCGATGGACGGGCCGTGCCAGCCGTCGGGGATCAGGACCGCGTCGCCGCCGCGGACCTCGGCGAGGACATCCGTGCCGCCGGGCCGGGACGGGGAGACACGGTGGTAGCCGAACCCGGCCGTGCCGTCCCGCTCCTCGATCTCGAAGTAGTAGATCTCTTCGAGGACCGACTCGACTCCGGGGCGGTGCTCGTCATGTTTGTGCGGCGGATACGAGGACCAGTTGCCGCCCGGGGTGAGGACCTCGACGGCAATCAGCCGGTCGCACTCGAACGTGTCGGCGGCGGCGAAGTTGTTGACCTGGCGCGAGCAGGTTCCGGAGCCGCGCAGCTCCACGGGTACCTCCGGCGCGGGGCCGTAGCGAGCGGGGAGTCGTCGCTCGCACTTCGCTCCTGCCAGGGCGAAGCGGCCTCCTGCGCCGGAGGCGATCTGCGCATGGGCGTCGCGTGGCACGTAGGCGAAGTCGGACACCCCGCTGAACACGCTTTCCCGGCCCAGCAGTTCAAAGATGTCACCTGAGGTGTGCACCGTACAGCCACCGGTCAACGGCAGGACGATCCACTCACTCTCCCCGGTGACAAGTGTGTGAACACCCCCGGGCCTCAGCTCCACCACACGCAGGCTCGACCGGTCCCAGCCGGCCCGCTTCGGATCGATGTCCAGGGCGTACGGTCCCTCCGCCGCGCTGCCCGCGGGCAGATGCCACCGGTGCCCCGGCCGTTCCCGTACGCGTTCCTCATGGTCCGTTGTCATGCCTTCTCCCTTCCCCTCGCTGTCCACTCGCTACAGCAGCGCCACGGCCGTGTCGACGGCACCGGCCACGTCCCCGTCGACCGGATAGAGCAGCGACCTCCCCACCACCAGCCCCTGAACGGTGGGCAGTCGCAGCGCGCCACGCCATTTCTCGTACGCACCCTCCTGGTCGCCGCCCACCTCGCCGCCCAGCAGCACGGCAGGCAGCGTCGATGTCTCCATCACGCGCGCCATGTGGTCGGGGTTCTCGGTGACGGGGACCTTGAGCCAGGTGTACGCGGAGGTGCCCGCGAGCCCCGAGGCGATGGCGATCGACGTGGTCACCGCGGCCGCGCCGAGGTCGTTGCGGACCTTGCCGTCGACCCGGCGGCAGAGGAACGGCTCGACGAAGACCGGCAGCCGGTGCGCGGCCATGGCGTCGATGGCGCGGGCGGTGGCGTGCATGGTGTCGAGGGAGCCGGGGTCGTCGTAGTCGATGCGGAGCAGCAGCTTGCCCGCGTCGAAGCCGAGCCGGGCGAGGTCGTCGGGGCGGTGACCGGTGAAGCGGTCGTCGAGTTCGAAGGAGGCGCCCGCGAGTCCGCCGCGGTTCATCGAGCCGATGACGACCTTGTCCTCCAACGCGCCGAGAAGCAGCAGGTCGTCGAGGATGTCAGCGGTGCCGAGGACACCGTCGACGCCGGGGCGGGAGAGGGCGAGGCAGAGCCGCTCCAGGAGTTCGAACCGGTTGGCCATGGCCAGTTCGTGCCCGCCGACGGCGAAGGAGCCGCGGGCCGGGTGGTCCGCCGCGATGATCATCAGGCGCCCGCTGTCACCGACGAGGGGCCGTCTGCGGCGGCGGGCGGCGGCCTCGGCGACGGCTTCGGGGTGGCGCACGCGTAGCCGTACGAGGTCGGCGACGGAGGAGGCCGCGGGTGTCATGAGACCGCCCCGGGCCCGGTTCCGGGTTCGGTTTCGCCGGTGGTGACGGCGCCGCGGACGAGTGCCTCTTCCACCTCGCGGGGGAAGGGCATGGCGGGCGAACAGGCGAGCCGGGAGGCGACGATGGCGCCGGCCGCGTTGGCGTACCGCATGATGCGCTCGGTCTCCCAGCCGGCGAGCAGCCCGTGGCAGAGCGCCCCGCCGAAGGCGTCTCCGGCGCCGAGACCGTTGACGACGTCCACGGGCAGGGGCGGGACGTCGGCGACGGTGCCGTCCCGGTGGACGGCGAGGACACCCTTGGGGCCCTGCTTGACGACCGCGAGCTCGACCCCGGCGGCGAGCAGGGCGCGGGCGGCCGCATACGGCTCGCGTTCCCCGGTGGCGATCCGGCACTCGTCGAGATTGCCGACGGCGACGGTGGCGTGGGCGAGGGCCTCGCGGTAGCGCGCGGTGGCCGTGGGGTCGACGAGGTGGTCCGCGCCGGGGTGATCGGGCGCGCCGGTCCAGAACATCGGGCGCCAGTCCAGGTCGAAGACCGTGCAGCAACCTGGCGCAAGGCCTCGCTCGTCGCCGGACTCCGCCCGCGCCTCGCTCCTGGCACGCAACGCCGCCAGCGTGGCCGTGCGGCTGGGTTCCGCGCACAGTCCGGTGCCGGTCATCCAGAAGACCCGGGCCGCCCGGATCGCGTCCAGATCGAGTTCCGCTTCGTGGATCTCCAGGTCGGGCGCCTTGGGCAGGCGGTAGAAGTAGAGGGGGAAGTCGTCCGGCGGAAAGATCTCGCAGAAGGTCACCGGCGTCGGATACGCGTCGACAGACGTCACCCATCGGTCGTCCACCCCGAACTCCCGCAACTGCTGGTGGAGATAGTCCCCGAACGCGTCCCGGCCGGTGCGTGTCACCACCGCCGTCCGCCGGCCGAGCCGGGCGGCCGCAACAGCCACATTGGTCGGTGAGCCGCCGAGGAACTTCCCGAACGTGTCGACCTGAGCCAGCGGCCGTCCGGTCTGCAGGGGGTAGAGGTCCACCCCGATCCGCCCCATGGTGATCACGTCGTACATCTCGGGCATACGCATCCCTTCGACCGGCGACCGGAGCGGCTGCCCCCAGGTCTAGCCCTCTCTCCGGAATCCTGTCAACATTTTGTCCGGACATAAGGACGTTCTCTTGACACTCGTCTTCCGGCGCCGAATTCTTGGCCGCATGACCTCCTCCGCTTCCGCTCCGGCCCGCATCCGTATCGGCTCGGCACCCGACTCCTGGGGGGTCTGGTTCCCCGACGATCCCCGCCAAGTGCCGTGGCAGCGCTTCCTCGACGAGGTGTCCGAGGCGGGCTACGAGTGGATCGAGCTGGGCCCGTACGGCTACCTCCCGACCGACCCGGCCCGCCTCACCGAGGAGACCGGCCGCCGCGGACTCACCGTCTCCGCGGGCACCGTTTTCACCGGATTGCACCACGGCCCGGACGTCTGGGAACGGACCTGGGCGCATGTCGCCGACATCGCGGCACTCACCCGGGCGATGGGCGCCGGGCATCTGGTGGTCATCCCGTCATTCTGGCGGGACGACAAGACCGGCGAGATCCTTGAGGACCGCACCCTCACCGCGGAACAGTGGGGCCACCTCACCACGCAGACGGAGCGGCTGGGCCGCGAGGTACGGGACCGATTCGGACTGCGGATCGTCGTCCATCCGCATGCCGACACCCATATCGACAGCGAGGAGAACGTCCACCGGTTCCTCGACGCCACCGATCCCGACCTGGTCTCGCTCTGTCTCGACACCGGCCACTACGCCTACTGCGGCGGGGACAGCGTCAAGCTGATCGAGACCTACGGCGAGCGGATCGGCTACCTGCACCTCAAGCAGGTCGACCCGGACGTCCTGGCCGAAGTCGTGGCGGACGAGGTGCCGTTCGGGCCGGCCGTGGCGCGGGGCGTCATGTGCGAACCGCCGAACGGCGTACCCGCCCTGGGGCCCGTGCTGGACGCGGCCCGACGGCTGGACGTCGATCTGTTCGCGATCGTCGAGCAGGACATGTATCCGTGCCCGCCCGACAAGCCCCTGCCGATCGCCCGTCGCACCCGCGCCTTCCTCCGCTCCTGCGGCACACCGGCACAGACACCCGCGCCCGAGCAGGACACGCCGAACGGGGCGCGGATGTGACGTCCCGGCAGTGTGCGGTGTTGTGCTCGCAGAGAAGCGGGTGCGGCCCCTTCCGCACCCCGTGACCGCACGAGGAGCAACTCACCGTGATCCGAAAGACGTCTCTCTCCGCGAGGACGGCAGGGGCCTCGGTCCTGGCCGCACTCGCCCTGACTGCCGCCCTCAGCACCGCCCCCGTCGCCTGGGCCGCCGGGCGCGCCACGGAGCAGCCGCTCCCCTCGCCCGGCGCGGCCTGCGTGTTCTACGACGGTGATCAGCTGACCTTCTTCGGCGAGCAGGGCGAACGGGTCTCCGAGGTGCAGTGCCTTCTGGCCAACCGCCGCTATCTGCCGTGGAGTGCCGTCGACGGCACCTTCGGGACGACGACCCTCGCCGCTGTTCAGCGCTTCCAGGCGGACCACCCGCCACTCGTCCCGGACGGCCTGGTCGGTCCGCAGACCTGGTTCGCGCTCTGGCACGCCTAGGCCCCCGCCCGAATGCGCGCCTTCTGTCGCAGATATCACTCCCTCGTCACACATGTCCGCGTTACGCGGGCCTTCCGTCACAGGCGTTCGACAGCCCCTCCCCGCTCGTCACTCCGTGTCGTTCACCGGACACAGGCTGAGTGATCGTCAGCGTCCGTGCCGCGGCTCTCCCGACAGCCCCCCGGCTGCCGCTGCGGCGCAGAGAGGTGTCACCTATGACGGACAGAAGGCTCTGGTCCTACAAGGACATTGCCGCACACATCCGGGTGCAGCCGGAGACCGTTCGCTCGTATCGCAAGCACGGTCTCCTTCCCGCACCCGACCATGTGGAGAGCGGTAAGCCCTACTGGTACGCGGACACCGTCCGCGCCTGGGTCGCTGCCCGCCCGAGCAACCGGGGCCGCAAGGGCTGACGCCCTCTCCCCCTCCCTCCCTCCGTCCGTTCCAGGCCCCGTACGGCGACCGGCTCCGACCCTGCGCCGCACGGGGCCTCCGTCCGTTCCACGCCCCGGCGCCGATCCTGTCCCGATCGGGAGCGGGTGCGGACATCTCCTCAGCGGGCCCCCCTCGCATTAATACCCCCTAGGGGTATAGAATCTGCGTGTTGGGGCGCACCGGCCTTCCCGGGACTCCCTGGCGCCGCATTGAAGCTGTACACGTCGAAGAGGAGAACACCATGACCACCGAGACCCAGCTCCCCCAGGCCACCGGCTCCTGCTGCTCGCCCGACGGCTCCTGCCACGACGGTGCAAACACCGAGGCAACGGCGGGTGCGGTCACCACCGTCTACCGGGTGACGGGCATGACCTGCGGGCACTGCGAAGGCGCCGTCTCCGCGGAGATCTCCGGCATCGAGGGTGTCACGTCGGTGAAGGCCGTGGCCTCCACCGGAGAGGTGACCGTCGTCTCCGAGGCGCCGCTGTCCGAGGACGCCGTCCGCGCCGCGGTCGACGAGGCGGGTTACGAGCTCGCCGGCCAGGCCTGAAGGCCGTCCGGGCCCACCCGGACACCTTGCGGACCCGCGCCACCAGCACCACCCGCATCATCTGCACCACCCCTTGCGCCACCGGGCCGGACCGACCAGCTGATACTGGTGGGGCACGGCCCGGTCGGCATTTCAGGAGTTCGGACATGCACAGCGCAACAGAGGCCGAAGCCCCGGCAGTCGCGGGTTCGGAAGCGGAACTCACGATCGGCGGGATGACCTGCGCCTCGTGCGCGGCCCGCGTCGAGAAGAAGCTCAACCGGATGGACGGCGTCACCGCGTCCGTGAACTACGCGACAGAGAAGGCACGCGTCGCGTTCGGCGCCGGGACCCGGCTGGCTGATCTGATCGCCACGGTCGAGAAGACCGGATACACCGCACAGCCGGTACAACGGCCCGCGCCGGCGCCGCCCCCGCTGCCCGCCGAAACGCTCTCGCCGCCCGTGGCCACCAGCCCCGCCGAGGTCGAGCGGACCGAAGAGACCGGACAGATCCGGGAAACCGAAGGGGCGGCGGACATCGGCACCGCGCCGGAGGAAACCGAAGCCGAGCGCAGCGCGGCCGACGCCCTCGCCGCCCTGCGGCAGCGGCTGGCCGTCTCGGCCGTCCTCGCCGCCCCCGTCGTGCTCCTGGCCATGGTCCCGTCCCTCCAGTTCGACAACTGGCAGTGGCTCTCCCTCACGCTCGCCGCCCCCGTGGTCGTCTGGGGCGGACTGCCCTTCCACCGCGCCACCTGGACCAACCTCCGGCACGGCGCGGCCACCATGGACACCCTCGTCTCCGTCGGCACACTCGCCGCGTTCGGCTGGTCGCTCTGGGCGCTGTTCTTCGGGGACGCGGGCATGACCGGGATGCGGCACGGCTTCGACTTCTCCGTCTCACGCACGGACAGCTCTTCCACCATCTATCTGGAAGTGGCCGCCGGGGTCATCACCTTCATCCTGCTGGGCCGCCATCTGGAGGCGAAGTCCAAGCGCAAGGCCGGTTCCGCGCTGCGTGCGCTGATGCACCTGGGCGCGAAGGACGTCTCCGTCCTCAGGGACGGCACCGAAGTACGCGTCCCCGTCGCCCGGCTCACCGTCGGCGACCGCTTCGTGGTCCGTCCCGGCGAGAAGATCGCCACCGACGGCACCGTCACCGAGGGCGCCTCCGCCGTGGACGCGTCGATGCTCACCGGCGAGTCCGTTCCGGTCGATGTGAACGTCGGGGACTTTGTCACCGGCGCCACCGTCAATGTCTCGGGCCGCCTCGTCGTGTGCGCCACCCGGGTCGGCGCCGACACCCAGCTGTCCCGGATGGCCAGGCTCGTCGAGGACGCCCAGAACGGAAAGGCCGAGGTACAGCGCCTCGCCGACCGGATCTCCGCGGTCTTCGTCCCGGTCGTCCTGCTGCTCGCGCTGGTCACCCTGGTCGTCTGGCTGCTGTTCACGGACGACGTGACCGCCTCGTTCACCGCCGCCGTCGCCGTACTGATCATCGCCTGCCCCTGCGCGCTCGGCCTCGCCACTCCCACCGCGCTCATGGTGGGGACCGGGCGCGGCGCGCAGCTCGGCATCCTGATCAAGGGCCCGGAGGTCCTGGAGACCACCCGGCGTATCGACACGATCGTCCTGGACAAGACCGGCACGGTCACCACCGGCCGGATGACTCTCCAGGACGTCCACGTGGCGCCCGGCACCGACGCGACGCAACTGCTGCGGCTGGCGGGCGCCCTGGAGCACGCCTCCGAGCACCCCATCGCCCAGGCCGTCGCCACCGGCGCCGCCGAACGCACCGGGGCCTCGCTCCCCGCTGTCCAGTCCTTCGTCAACGTCCCGGGGCTCGGGGTACGCGGCACCGTCGACGGGTACCAGGTGCTCGTCGGACGCCCCCAGCTGCTCACCGACGCCGGGATCGCCGTCCCCGAGGCGCTGTCCGGCTCCCTCGCGGGCGCGGCGGCCCAGGGACGTACGTCCATCGCGGTTGCCTGGGACGGCGAGGCGCGTGGCGTTCTCGGGGTCGCCGACGCGATCAAGGACTCCAGTGCGACAGCCGTTGCCGAGCTGCGCGCCCTCGGCCTCAGGCCGGTGCTGCTGACCGGCGACAACCGGGCCGTGGCGGACGCCGTCGCCCGTGCCGTCGGCATCGACGAGGTCTACGCCGAGGTGCTCCCCGAGGAGAAGGTGCACGTCATCGAGCGGCTCCAGGCGGAGGGCCGTTCGGTCGCGATGGTCGGGGACGGTGTCAACGACGCGGCGGCCCTCGCCACCGCCGACCTCGGGCTGGCCATGGGCACCGGCACGGACGCCGCGATCGAGGCGAGCGATCTCACCCTCGTTCGTGGAGATCTCGAGGTGGCCGCCGATGCCATCCGGCTCTCACGACGCACCCTGACCACGATCAAGGGCAACCTTTTCTGGGCATTTGGCTACAACGTTGCCGCCCTACCCCTTGCGGCGTTTGGCCTGCTCAACCCTATGATTGCCGGAGCGGCGATGGCCTGTTCATCGGTCTTCGTCGTGACGAACAGCCTGCGGTTGCGCGCCTTCACGTGATTTCCACAAAGAGATCTAGATCACATCGGTTTGAGGGTAACCATCCGGTGGGTTCGCGAGTCTAAGAGTGCGATGCCAAGGATGTCTTGGGGGACGTCCGACGAAGCGTCTTGGGGGATGCTTCAGGCAAGCGTTGGCCGGGGCACGTGCACCGGGGAGCTTTGAGCGGCCCTCCCGAAGGTACGTACCCCGGCAGACCGCGAGACGTGCAACCGCAGTGACGTAGTGCAGCAGTACCGGGGAACACCCAGGAGCTTCGGCTCCCGCAGACGCCCGGCCGGATCCCGTGGGGGGAATCCGCTCCGGGATATGGGAAGCGCCTCGCTGTCGGCCCGTGGGGGGATCGAGGGCGGGGCGCTTCTCGCTGCATGCGGGGGCGGGCCTGGTACGCGAATCGCCCCGGACACCGCGCTCTGTGCGAAAGCGCGGTACGCGGGGCGAAGGCAGCCCGGCCGCAGCGGCCGGGGTGGTGCAGGGGGTGCTACGAGATTCAGCGGCTCTCGACCGGGACGAAGTCGCGCAGGACCTCGCCGGTGTAGATCTGGCGCGGGCGGCCGATGCGGGATCCCGGCTCCTTGATCATCTCGTGCCACTGGGCGATCCAGCCCGGAAGCCGGCCGAGCGCGAAGAGCACGGTGAACATCTCGGTCGGGAAGCCCATGGCCCGGTAGATCAGACCCGTGTAGAAGTCCACGTTGGGGTAGAGGTTGCGCGAGACGAAGTACTCGTCGGAGAGCGCGTGCTCCTCCAGCTTCAGCGCGATGTCGAGCAGCTCGTCGGACTTGCCGAGCGCCGACAGCACGTCGTGGGCCGCGGCCTTGATGATCTTGGCGCGCGGGTCGAAGGACTTGTAGACGCGGTGACCGAAGCCCATCAGCCGGACGCCGTCCTCCTTGTTCTTCACCTTGCGGATGAAGGAGTCGACGTCGCCACCGTTGACCTGGATGCCTTCGAGCATCTCCAGCACCGACTGGTTGGCGCCACCGTGCAGCGGGCCCCACAGCGCCGAGATACCGGCGGAGATCGAGGCGAACATGTTCGCCTGCGAGGAGCCGACCAGACGCACGGTGGAGGTCGAGCAGTTCTGCTCGTGGTCCGCGTGCAGGATGAGCAGCTTGTCGAGCGCGGAGACGACGACCGGGTCCAGGTCGTACTCCTGGGCGGGGACCGAGAAGGTCATGCGCAGGAAGTTCTCGACGTACCCGAGGTCGTTGCGCGGGTAGACGAAGGGGTGACCGATCGACTTCTTGTACGCGTACGCGGCGATCGTCGGCAGCTTGGCCAGCAGGCGGATCGTCGAGAGGTGGCGCTGTTCCTCGTCGAACGGGTTGTGGCTGTCCTGGTAGAACGTGGACAGCGCGCTGACGACCGAGGACAGCATGGCCATCGGGTGGGCGTCGCGCGGGAAGCCGTCGAAGAACCGCTTGACGTCCTCGTGCAGCAGCGTGTGCTGGGTGATCTCGTTCTTGAAGGTCGCCAGCTGGTCGACCTTGGGGAGCTCACCGTTGATGAGCGTGTACGCGACTTCCAGGAACGTCGAGCGCTCGGCGAGCTGCTCGATGGGATAGCCGCGGTACCGCAGGATGCCCTGCTCGCCGTCAAGGTACGTGATGGCGGATTTATATGCGGCGGTGTTGCCGTATCCGCTGTCCAGCGTCACCAGGCCGGTATTGGCCCGGAGCTTCCCGATGTCGAAGCCCTTGTCGCCGACGGTGCTGTCGATCACCGGGTAGGTGTACTCGTCATCGCCGTACCGCAGTACTACAGAGTTGTCGCTCACGTCATCCCTCACCGACGTAGTGGCTCTACTTCGAGATTCCCTGACTGTCTCCACCCTCCTCCATTTGGCCCAGGAGAGTGCACTCGGGGTCGTCCATTGGACCTACTGACGGCACTGAGTGCCGCCAACTTACTCATCCTGCCCCCTTGACTCCGGTTCCGGAAGGGCTCCGTGATGTTTGCCACCGATTTGATCGATCATTTTTCCGCTGATCCTCCGCCCGCTCCTCCACGCAGCCGGTAATCCAGCGCCGTACAGCGTCTGCCGGCGGAAACCGTGCGGACCGCCTGGCCGATCGCCTGCCGGGAGCCGACCAGCACGACGAGCTTCTTCGCCCTCGTCACAGCCGTGTACAGCAGGTTCCGCTGGAGCATCATCCAGGCGCTCTTGGTGACGGGGATGACGACGGCCGGGTACTCGCTGCCCTGGGAGCGGTGGATCGTCATGGCATACGCGTGGGCCAGCTCGTCCAGCTCGTCGAAGTCGTACGGGATCTCCTCGTCCTCGTCGGTGAGGACCGTCAGCTGCTGTTCATCGAGGTCGAGCGAGGTGACGACGCCGACCGTGCCGTTGAAGACGCCGTTCTCCCCCTTGTCGTAGTTGTTTCGGATCTGGGTGACCTTGTCGCCGACCCGGAAGACCCGGCCCCCCATCCGCTTCTCGGGCAGGTCGGGGCGGGCCGGGGTGATGGCCTGCTGCAGGAGTCCGTTGAGCGTGCCCGCGCCGGCCGGACCGCGGTGCATGGGGGCGAGGACCTGGACGTCACGCCTCGGGTCGAGGCCGAATTTGGCCGGAATACGACGGGCGGCGACGTCCACCGCGAGGACGCCCGCCTCCTCCGTCTCGTCCTCGACGAAGAGGAAGAAGTCGCTCAGGCCCTGAGTGAGCGGCGGCGTCCCGGAGTTGATCCGGTGGGCGTTGGTGACGACACCGGACTGCTGGGCCTGGCGGAAGATCGTCGTCAGCCGGACCGCGGGAACGGGTCCGCCCTCGGCGAGCAGATCGCGCAGCACCTCGCCCGCACCGACCGACGGCAGCTGGTCGACATCCCCGACAAGCAGCAGATGGGCACCGGGTGCCACGGCTTTGAACAGCTTGTTGGCGAGCAGCAGATCGAGCATCGACGCCTCGTCGACGACGACCAGATCGGCGTCCAGCGGACGGTCCCGGTCGTAGGCCGCGTCCCCGCCCGGCTTCAGCTCCAGCAGCCGGTGCACGGTGGACGCCTCGGCGCCGGTCAGCTCGGACAGCCGTTTGGCGGCCCGCCCGGTGGGTGCGGCCAGAACGACCTTTGCGCGCTTGGCGCGGGCCAGCTCGACGATGGAGCGGACCGTGAACGACTTGCCGCAGCCGGGTCCGCCGGTCAGCACGGCGACCTTCCGGCTGAGCGCGAGCCGTACGGCCGCTTCCTGCTCGGGGGCGAGGGTCGCCCCGGTACGACCGGCGAGCCACGTCAACGCCTTGTCCCAGTCCACGTCCTGGAAGGCCGGCAGCCGGTCCTCGGGGGTCCGCAGCAGCCTCTGCACCTGCGCGGCGAGAGCGACCTCGGCGCGGTGGAACGGTACGAGATAGATGGCGGTGATCGGCTCGCCCCCCTCGGGCGACGGCACCTTCTCCCGTACGACGCCCTCCGGATCCTCGGCAAGTTCGGCGAGGCACTCGATGACCAGCCCCGTATCGACCTGGAGCAGCTTGACCGCGTCGGCGATCAGCCGCTCCTCCGGGAGGAAGCAGTGCCCCTGGTCGGTGGATTGCGACAGCGCGTACTGCAGCCCCGCCTTGACCCGCTCCGGACTGTCGTGCGGGATGCCGACCGCCTGCGCGATCTTGTCGGCGGTCAGAAACCCGATGCCCCAGACGTCCGCGGCCAGCCGATAGGGCTGATTCTTGACGACGGAGATCGACGCGTCCTCGTACTTCTTGTAGATACGGACGGCGATGGAGGTGGAGACACCCACACCCTGCAGGAAGACCATCACCTCCTTGATCGCCTTCTGCTCCTCCCAGGCGGCGGCAATCATCTTCGTCCGCTTCGGCCCGAGCCCCGGCACCTCGACCAGCCGCTTCGGCTGCTGCTCGATGATGTCGAGCGTGTCGACGCCGAAGTGGGTGGTGATCCGGTCGGCCATCACCGGGCCGATGCCCTTGATCAATCCGGAGCCGAGATAACGGCGGATGCCCTGGATAGTGGCGGGCAGGACGGTCGTGTAGTTCTCCACCGTGAACTGCTTGCCGTACTGGGAGTGCGAGCTCCAGCGCCCCTCCATCCGCAGCGACTCGCCGACCTGCGCACCCAGCAGCGAACCGACGACGGTCAGCAGATCACCCGCGCCCCGACCCGTGTCGACGCGGGCGACCGTGTACCCGTTCTCCTCGTTCGCGTACGTGATGCGCTCAAGCACACCTTCGAGGACGGCCATGTTGGACATGGTTCGACGCTATCGGCTCACACTGACACCCCCGACCCGGCCCCCTCCGCACGACCGCTCAGCCGATCGCCGACTCTCAGCCCCCGGTCATCACCGGCACCGCCCCGCAGGCCGCCGCCGGGCGCATCGACTCCGGGGCACCTTGAAATAATTCACTCACACACGGCTGCGGGAAGCACCGATGATGTGCGCATGGCACTGAAGAAGACGTTGGAGCGCGTAGATGCGGACCTCGCCGCAGGGCGCATACCCATGGCGCGCCAACGGCTGCGGGGACTGATCTCCTCCTACCCGCACCACCCCGGTCTGCGCCGACGCCTGGCCGCGGTCTACCGGCTGTACGACGACCCGGCCGAGGCGGGCCGCTGGACCTACCTCGAAGAGCACAGGCTCCCGGGCGAGGTCACCGCGTTCGAGGAGAGGTACAGCAACCCCGTGCGCCGGATGCGCGCCCTGGCCTGGCAAGGTCCGGAGTCGGCGGCCGACTCCCCCTTTGCCGAGCAGCAGTTGGCAGCCGTGCGTACTGCTGCTTCCAAGGCCCTTGGCCACGCGGTCGACTGGGACACCCTCACAGAGGTACGCGGTGGTGCTCCGGAGGGCGGGTCGTTCCGCCAGTCTCTGGCGGCCGTGGGCTGCGCGCTCCTGGCGATCGTGTTCGTCGGGATCTGGGTGAACGGGTTCCTCGACCTCTTCCGCTGACCCGCCGCCCCGACCGCGCCTTGCTCGCGTCTAAGGGTGCTCTCCGCTCCTGTCGCCCAGCCGCATCGCGCGGCTGTCGGCGATCCGCTTTACCTCCCGCAGGGACTCGGTCAGCCGACTGGCGAGAAAATGGAGTTCGATGTTCCCGGCCGTGCGGTCCGCCAGGAGTGCGGCGGCGTGGCCGAGCAGGTCCTCCGCCATGCCGAGCTGTACGACCTCGATGGTGTCCGCAACCCGCGACACATGGCCTGACCCGTCCGTCAGGACGTAACAGGGCTTGCCCTGCTCCCCCGTCCACGGCAGAAGCCGGAAGTGCCCGGGCTCACGCTCCTCCACGCTCATGCCGCGGCCCCCACCCCGCGCAGGAGCCGAGGGTCGATGTCCGCCCCGTGCACGGCGATCCGTAGCTCGCCCTGCTGTACGCGTCGCCGCCGCTCCTCGGCCACCCATCGCCCGTGCGCCTCGATGTACGGGCGGACCAACGGACTGTCCTCCCCGCGCGGCGGGCGCTCCCCGGTGCGGTGAACCGTGGGTCCTGCCACGTACGCGCAGGAGTACGGATAGACGTGTACGGGAATCGAGGTCGGCCGGCCCCGCGTCCCAGGCCTGAGCCGGCGCCGCTGCGGAAGTCGTACCAACCGCATCAGCGGCTCCGTGAGTCGGTGGACCAGATGTCTCATGTCGGCGTGCTCTCCCTCTGCTTACCCACGAACGGATGCGTTCTGTGCCGAACTCATCACAGAGTGGGGTCGTGCGTGGCTACGCTCCAGAGGTTCGGGCTTGAC
The DNA here is from genome assembly GCF_040683105.1 of Streptomyces sp. NPDC051020. Classification (NCBI taxonomy): domain Bacteria; kingdom Bacillati; phylum Actinomycetota; class Actinomycetes; order Kitasatosporales; family Streptomycetaceae; genus Streptomyces; species Streptomyces sp. NPDC051020. Next base: position 163,409 of record NZ_JBFBCG010000001.1, read on the forward strand.
AGCCCGCCGGATGACGACGTCTCTGTCAAGGTCCTCCTGCCGATGGTTCGGCCGGTACGCGCGGAAGAGCGCACGCGCACGAGCGTGCCCACATCCTCGACGGCCCGTTGAACCCTGTCCTGTGGACTCTGTTGGACGAGGCCGTGCTCAGGCGTCAGGCCGGTGGGCCGCAGGTCATGGCGGAACAGCTGCGCAAGATCGCGAACATGGCTGACGCCGGGCGGCTGCGGCTGCATGTGCTGCCGTTCAGCGCGGGTGCCCATTCACTGCAAGAGGGTCTGGCATCCCTCATGGGCTTCGAGGACTCCGCTTCGGTGGCTTATGTCGAGGGCTTCTTGACAGGGCATCTGATGGATGATCCAGCTCTGGTGAAGGCCTGTCGAACGGCCTACGATCTCGCCTTGAGCGATGCGATGTCGCACCAGGAATCACTGGCCCTCGTGCGGGCAGCAGCAGAGGAATATGAACATGGTCAGCAGTAAGTGCAGCGTCTCCGACTCGTCCACGCTCACCGGGTGGTTCAAGTCCAGCTACAGCGGTGGCGGTCAGGGTGACTGCCTTGAGGTGGCCACCGGCTACGACGCCGTCCCCGTCCGCGACAGCAAGGCCGTCAACGGCCCCGCGCTCGTCTTCTCCACGGGCGGCTGGTCGACTTTCGTCGCCGCGGTCAGGCAAGGCGAGCTCTCCGCCTGAAGCGTTCACGGCAGCACAGCGGCCCCGTTACGGTCACCGCCCTGATGGGGCCGCTGCCATGTCACCGCGACGGCCCCGCCGGCAGACACAGCGAGAGCCCCGGCGGAGGTGACCAAGACAGCCAGATGGGGCAGGACATGGCCGGAGTCGCCAGGCCTGCGAAACCGGCCAGGTGGTCTCCAACCTCGGCCCGGCCGCCACATGATCATCTGATGTTAGGGTGACGGCCATCCGGCAGATGGACAGTCCCCGTGGGAATGGGGTCGGTGACGCGCGCCGTGCGGCGCCGCTGGTGGGGAGTGACATACCCAAAATGCGCCCACTGCAGGATCTCGGCCTCTCCATGACAGCTGAGGCTGCCTACCTCACGCTCGTGGAGCACGGTCCGCTGACCCCGGCGAGGCTCGCCGGTCGGCTGGCGCGGGCCGGATCGCCTGCCGAAAGGTTGCAGCACGCGGTCGGCGAACTCGCCGATATCGGCTTGGTGTCCCGCACGGATGACAGGCTGACCGCCCAGCCGCCTCGCGCAGTGCTGGAGGCCATAGCCGAGCGGCGCGCACGAGAGGCCCGGATCGCCCACGAGAGTGCGACGCTCCTGTCGCGTTTCTGGCTCGATCACACCTCGGGCTTGAGCTACATCGAGGTCGTCGACACCTCCCACAGCCCTGACGTGATCCAGCAACGGGTCCACAACGAGGCCGTGGCAGAGGTGCGCGCGCTGTCGATCGGGCCGGTGGGCGCGGGTGAGCGTGTGCCGGAGGTCGACACCGAAGCGTTGGACGCCCTGGCCCGCGGGATCGCCTACCGGGTGGTGTACGGCGTCGGCATCCTGCAGGAGCCCAAGGCCCTGGAGGCGGCGCACGCGTGCGTCGACCGCGGGGAGCAGGCGCGGGTCTTTCCCGACCTCGCGATGAATCTGCTGCTCTGTGACGATCGTTTGGCCGTGCTGTCCGTCGTCGCGCCGGACCGCGCGGGACACCACAGCGTCATCGTCCAACCATCGGGCCTGCTGGATGGGCTGATCGGAGTCTTCGAGTCGTACTGGCGCATAGCCGTCCCGCTTCCTCGGGCCGGCGGGCCCACCGAGGGCTGGGCCCGTCCGACGAATGAGACGCGACAGCTTTTGGGCTACCTCAGCGCCGGTCTCACCGATGAGTCGATCGCCCGTGAGCTTGGGGTGAGTGAACGGACCGTCACCCGACGCGTTGCCCGCCTGCAGGAGGCACTCGGTACCCAGACCCGGTTCCAGCTCGGTGTCCAGGCCAGCCGCCAAGGCTGGCTTTGAACCGTCCTTTGAACCGTCACCCAGGCGGGAGACCGCGGCCTCGCCCGCATACCTGGCGGTCTGCTTCTCCCTGTGCCCTTGTGTCGACGACATCGCCCACACGTGACGGGCGCGTGGGGCGGGCCGGTAGGGGGATCCGGCCCGCCTCATGCGGATCTTCGGTCGCTCGAGGGAGCGCGTCCTCCGGTCGAACTGCAGCGTCAGCCGGCGTCCGGCTTGACCAGGTCGGAAAGCTTGGCATCGAACTGCCCGGCGAACGTGAGCGACGGCAGGACGTGGCCCTGGTTCGCCGCGTCGTTGACCACGCTCGCCGCCCAACTGGACGCGGCGAGCCGCTGGTTCGGCGTGCCGTGGTGGCCCGGGTTGTCGAAGCCGCAGTCGCCGACCTCGTAGAACGACTGCTCAGAGGCCAGAACACGCTTGGTGTTCAGCGCCTCGCCGCGCGCGTGGGTCAGGTAGTACGTCCCGAACGCGTCGGCCATGAGCTCGGTACGGCGGGTGGCCTCAGCCCAGGTCAGGTCGCTCACGAACAGATCCTTCTCGTACTGCACGTGGTGGCCGAACTCGTGGGCCTCGATGGCCCGCGGCGCGACGTCGCCCAGACCCACGGCTGACATGCCCTGCAGGATGCCGTCGCCCATGATGATCCTGTCGGAGACGCCTGTCGGTTCCGGCTCGTTCTTCTCGGTGTAGGCGAAGGCGTTGAAGGAGAAGATCGGGTTGGCGCCGCCCTTCAGGATCGGTTCCATGTTGACGAGCTCGATGATCATCTCGGCCAGGTCGAGCTGGGACTCCGGCGTCCCGCCGTACAGCGCGGAGAGCGTGCGTGCGACCCGCTCGGGGCTGGAGAAGACGTCGGCCCCGTGCAGGGGTACCAGCTGGATGTCCGCCGAGTCGATGTCCCAGAACCGCTTGAGGTTCTTCATCTCGGAGGTGAGCTCGTTGGTGTACTCACCGTCGACACCGAACTTGTTGGACTTCGACTCCGTGCCGAAGATCAGCGCGTCGTAGATCGGGAGATCGAAACCATCGAAGATCGAGAGCATGAAGATGACGAAGGGGTCCTCGGCGCCCTTGAGAAGAGAGCGGGCCCAGTCCTTGAGCCCGGTCGACGGGCACTGGTAGTCGTCGGGATTGATCAGGCTGTCGCGCAGCTCGCTCCACTGCAAATCGTCAATGCCGTACTTCGCGGCAGCAGCCTTGGAGCGGGACTGCCAGTCGGCGGGCAGCTTCGCCAGGATCTTCTCTGCGAGGGCCTTGGTCTGCGGGGACATCGTGGAGGTGTCGATGAGCGACTTGAGCGACTGGCTGGAGACGGTTGTGGCTCCCGTCGTGTCAGCAGCGTGCGCGGGGAGAGTCACACCGACGGCACAGGTCGCGGCGATCGCCAGGCTGACCGCCATGGAGAGGGTCTTCTTCACAGGGACTCCTATTCGAAGGTGCCTAGGACGAGCAGGCGGGCCCAGTGTGTGAGTCCAGTGACCCTGTGGTGAATGGCTGGTGACTGTCCGAAACTCGCATTGTCTGGAACCAGACAACCCGCGCTCGGCGATGCGCGCGGCATCGTCCGGCGCCGGGTCGACGACGACCGGGCTCATGACGAGGCCTTCACCCGCCATCTCCGTTGAGACTGCCTCCGCAGGCCCCCCAGGCCGATTTTCGAATGGGCCGACCGCGCTCTCATTACACCGTGCTTTTTATTCATCACGCGGCTCGAATAGAGGGATTTCCGGTTGGCGGAGGCAATATACCCATGTCCGTTTTGTGACGATTTAACGCTTTCGCCGTGTGAGGTGGGCGATATGGCGTGCGTCACCATGATACGACTTAGTAGGGCAAAGAGACCGCCTTGTCGCCCGTTTGCGGCCATTTCAGACACTGCTGCCGGTTCCTTGTACGTATCTCGATAGTAATGAGGCTCATTGACCGGAACTTAAGCCCCGTTTAAAACTTCTTGGCATCCCGACGGAAGAGGTAATTTCCGATGCAGATCTCCGCGATGTCCAAGAAGTTCGCTCACATGACCCAGACCAAGAAGGTCTCGCTGGGCATGGTCGCCGCCGGCGCCGCAGTCGTCGCCGGTTCTCTCGTCGGCGCTCCGGGCGCCTCGGCCGCCGTCCCTGCCCAGTCCGGCGGCAGTGTCAGCACCTGGATCAACAAGTCACTGGAGATCATGCGGGCGCAGGGCATCCCGGGCTCCTACGAGGGGATCCACCGCAACCTGATGCGCGAGTCCTCGGGCAACCCGAACGCCATCAACAACTGGGACTCGAATGCCGCCAAGGGCATCCCGTCCAAGGGCCTGCTCCAGGTCATAGAGCCGACCTTCAAGGCGTACCACGTCCCCGGCACCTCGTGGAACATCTACGACCCGGTCGCCAACATCACCGCCGCCTGCAACTACGCGGCCCACCGCTACGGCTCGATCGACAACGTCAACTCGGCCTACTGATCAGTCGGCGGCAACGCCGATCTCGACGGCCAACAGCCTCGAACACCCCTTCCTCGCAGTGAACCGCACGCCGTTCCCCCGGCACCACAGATCTCGGGCGTAAGCACCTCAAGATCTGCACGGGGGAACGGCGTGTGGTGCGTCCGGCGCTCCGTACCGCCCCACGGATGGAGAAGACGAGGCCGCGAGAGGCGCGGTGATCAGTAGCGGAGTGCAGGCGGCCGTCCCTATGATTCTGCGCTGACCAGCGCCGTCGCCACCCTCCCGACCTGGCCCGGCATTGCCCCCTTGTCGCAGAGGACCTGCCCATGCCTTTCCGTCGGATCGCCGCCCTGGCCGCGGTGCCCGTGGCCGTACTGCTGCTGGCCGCCTGTGGCAGCAGCGAGGTGCACGGCACCATAACCGAGAAGGAATACAAGCCGGCCCGCACCACGTGGAAGACCGAGCCGGTCACGAAGAGGGCGTGCACCACATCCCGGAGCAACGGCAAGACCAAGAAGTCGTGCCGCACGGTGCGGACCGGTACCCACCGTGTCTCGCACCGGCGTCCGGCGTGCTGGCAGATCGAGCTGGACGACGACGCGCACGAGCTGTGCATATCCAAGAGCCGGTGGAAGAAGGTGCGTGTCGGCGACCGGTGGTGACCCGCTGAGACCGGTGCAGAGGTGCCGGTCCGGTCCCGCCCAGCGTCCCTGGTGGGTCCGTGGGGGCCGCAGCCCCGCAGCTGTGTCCCGGGAGACGAAACGGGGTCCGGTCAGAAGACCGGACCCCCCTCGCTTTCCCCCTCCATCAGGGCTTCCCGATCCCCCCGGATCCCTCCCGGAAGCGCCCGACGCAAGATACGACCCGGCAGGGTACGGAAGGGTTGCATCCCTTTGCGATGTCTTTACCCACTGCTTCGAATCCGCTCTCAGCAGGCGTGCTCGACGTACCGCGCCGCGACCTCCGCGAGGACTTCGGCGCCGTCGCGCGCCCACAGGTCCTCGTTGAAGATCTCCACCTCGATCGGTCCGTCGAAGCCGGTGGCCTCGACCATTTCGCGGAATGCGCGGAAGTCGACGCTCCCGTCGCCGAGTTGGCCCCGTCCGACGAGTACGCCCGCCGGGAGCGGGGTGATCCAGTCCGCCAGCTGGAACGAGTGGATACGGCCGCCCTCCCCCGCCCTCGCGATCTGTGCGGCCGCCTGGTCGTCCCACCAGATGTGGTACGTGTCGACGACCACGCCGACCTGCTCCGCCGGGAATCGCTCCGCGATGTCCAGGGCCTGGGACAGGGTGGAGACGACGCAGCGGTCCGAGGCGAACATCGGGTGCAGCGGTTCGATCGCCAGGCGTACACCGCGTTCCCGCGCGTACGGGCCCAGCTCGGCAAGCGCTTCCGCGATACGTTCGCGAGCGCCGTGGAGATCGCGGCTGCCGGGCGGGAGGCCGCCGGATACCAGGACCAGGGTGTCGGTGGACAGTGCCGCCGCCTCGTCGATCGCGGCGCGGTTGTCGTCCAGGGCGCGGGCCCGTTCGGCCGGGTCGAGTGCGGTGAAGAAGCCGCCCCGGCAGAGGCTGGTGACGGTCAGGCCGGCGTCCCTCAGGAGCTGCGCGGTGCGCTCGACTCCGTACTCCTGGACAGGGCCCCGCCACAGGCCGACCTTGTCGATGCCCGCCTTGACGCAGCCCTCGGTGAGCTCGGGCAGCGACCACTGCTTGATGGTCTCCTGGTTGATGCTCAGGCGCGACAGATCCGTCACCGGACGCCTCCGTTGACCGTGAGCAGGGCGCGCATCCGGGATTCGGCCAGCTCCGGGTCGGGGAACAGGCCCAGCCGGTCGGCGAGTTCGTACGCCTTCGCCAGGTGGGGCAGTGAGCGGGCGGACTGGAGGCCGCCGACCATCGTGAAGTGGTCCTGGTGGCCGGCCAGCCAGGCGAGGAAGACCACGCCCGTCTTGTAGAAGCGGGTGGGAGCCTGGAAGAGGTGCCGGGACAGCACGACCGTGGGGTCGAGGAGTTCGCGGAAGCCCTTCACATCTCCGGTGTCGAGGACGCGTACCGCGTGGGCGGCCAGTGGGCCGAGCGGGTCGAAGATGCCGAGCAGGGCATGGCTGAAGCCCTGGCCGTCGCCCGCGATCAGCTCCGGGTAGTTGAAGTCGTCGCCGGTGTAGCAGCGGACCCCGCCGGGGAGGCGGCGGCGTACGTCGATCTCGCGCTCGGCGTCGAGGAGCGAGATCTTGATGCCGTCGACCTTGTCGGGGTGTTCGGCGATGACCTTCAGGAAGGTGTCGGTGGCGGCGTCGAGGTCCGACGAGCCCCAGTAGCCCTCCAGCGCGGGGTCGAACATCGGGCCGAGCCAGTGCAGGACGACCGGCTCCGAGGCCTGGCGCAGCAGGTGTGCGTACGTCTCCAGGTAGTCCTCGGGGCCGTTCGCCGCGGCGGCGAGGGCGCGGGACGCCATCAGAATGGCCTGGGCACCGCTCTCCTCGACGAGGGCGAGCTGTTCCTCGTACGCGGCCTTCACCTCGGCGAGCGTGGCGGGCCCTGCGGGGAGCTGGTCGGTGCCGACGCCGCATGCGATCCGGCCGCCGACCGCCTTCGCCTCGGCGGCGGAGCGGCGGATGAGTTCGGCGGCACCGGCCCAGTCCAGGCCCATGCCGCGCTGGGCGGTGTCCATGGCTTCGGCGACGCCGAGGCCGTGCGACCACAGGTGGCGGCGGAAGGCGAGGGTGGCGTCCCAGTCGACGGCCGCGGGGTCGTCGGGACTGATGTCGGCGTACGGGTCGGCGACGACATGGGCGGCGGAGAAGACCGTACGGGAGGCGAGCGGAGCCCCGGCCGGTGCGAGGTCGAGCGGGTTGGTGCGGGGTTCGTACGGGCCCTGCGGGAGATGGATCGTCACCGGATTTCTCCCAGGATGCCCGGGGCTTCAGCCCGGGGAGGAATGGGCCCTTGGAGCGGAGCCGCGAAGCGGCGGAGTTCTCTGCACATCTACTCTGACCTGCGCTTTCGGTTGATTGTCAGTGGGCGGGGTTAAGGTCTCGATCATGACGACGGCGCAGGAAACGGCTGAGGGGTCCGGGCACGCCCGGTACACCTTCCGTCTGCGTGTGTCGTCCACTGCCCGCACGGCCTTGAGTGCCGAGTGGGCGCGATGTCGGTGGGTGTGGAACGAGTGCGTGGCGGTGTCTCGCAAGGTCCACGCCCACAACAGGGCCACGGGCGGGAAGGCGACGTGCGGCCCGGCGCAGCTCGACCGGATGCTGACCGAGGCCCGCGCCGCCATGGCGTGGTTGCGCGACGGGGCTTCCGTTCCTCAGCAGCAGGTCATCCGGGACTTCGCGAAGTCCCGTGCCAAGGCACAGAAGGACATCAAGGCCCGGCTGCCGATGCGCCGGCGGGCGGGGATGCCCTGGCCGAAGAAGAAGCGTGAGGCGCTGCCGACCCTGAACTACACGCGGCGCGGCTTCCGCCTCAAGGACGGCCGCCTGCACCTGGCCGGCGGGATCGTGCTGACCGTGGTGTGGTCGCGGGATCTTCCGGCCGACCCGTCCAGCGTGCGCGTGTACCGCGATGCCGTCGGGCACTGGTACGTCGGCTTCGTCGTGGAGACCGAGAGGGAGCCGTTGCCCGCCACGGGCAGGGTGATAGGCATCGACTGGGGTGTGAAGGAGACCGCGACCACCACCTCCGACACCCATGACCTGCCTCACGCGCAGTACGGCAAGAAGGCCCAGGCGAAGCTGACCCGCTATGACCGGATGATGGCCCGGCGCAAGCCGAAGAAGGGGCAGGCCGCATCGAAGGGCTACCGGCATGCGAAGAAGCTGCGGGCCAAGCTCTACAAGAAGGTCGCCAACCAGCGGCAGGACACCGCCCGCAAGTGGGCCAAGACCGTGGTCCGCGACCACGACGCCCTTGCCGTGGAGGATTTCCGGCCGAAGTTCCTCGCCAAGTCCACCATGGCCCGTAAAGCGGCCGACGCAGCAATCGGCACGACCAAGCGCGCCCTGATCGAGATGGGCCGCAAGCACGGCCGCGCCGTGCACCTTGTCCACCCCGCGCACACCACCATGGACTGCGCGCAGTGCGGAGCGAGAGCCAAGCACGCACTCCCCCTCTCGGAACGAACATATACGTGCACCGCGTGCGGAGCGGTGTCCTCCAGGGACAAGAACTCCGCCCGCGTGATGCTCGTCCGGGCTGGTCTCAACCCGGCTAGTGCTGATCTTGTAAGCCCTGCCACCTGCTAGGTGTCAGGCGAAGTGAGCTAGGAGTCCCCCTCGTTCACGAGGGGGAGGAGTCAAAGCGTCAGCTCCGGTACGTCCAGGCGTCGGCCCTCGGCGGAGGACTTGAGCCCGAGCTCGGCGAGCTGGACACCGCGGGCGCCGGCCATCAGGTCCCAGGTGTACGGCTCGTCGAGCACGATGTGGCGGAGGAAGAGCTCCCACTGGGCTTTGAAGCCGTTGTCGAAGACGGCGTTGTCGGGGACTTCCTGCCACTGGTCGCGGAACGACTCGGTGACCGGGAGGTCGGGGTTCCAGACCGGCTTGGGGGTGGCCGAGCGGTGCTGGACGCGGCAGTTGCGCAGTCCGGCGACGGCGGAGCCGTGCGTTCCGTCGACCTGGAACTCGACGAGTTCGTCGCGGTTGACGCGGACGGCCCAGGAGGAGTTGATCTGGGCGACGGCGCCACCGGCCAGCTCGAAGATGCCGTAGGCGGCGTCGTCGGCGGTGGCGGCGTACGGCTTGCCCTGCTCGTCCCAGCGCTGCGGGATGTGTGTCCGGACGTGCGCCTGAACGGTCTTGACCTGGCCGAACAGCTCGTGGAGCACATACTCCCAGTGCGGGAACATGTCGACGACGATGCCGCCGCCGTCCTCGGCACGGTAGTTCCAGGAGGGGCGCTGGGCCTCCTGCCAGTCGCCCTCGAAGACCCAGTAGCCGAACTCGCCGCGCACGGAGAGGATCTCGCCGAAGAAACCGCCGTCGATGAGGCGCTTCAGCTTCAGCAGGCCCGGCAGGAAGATCTTGTCCTGGACGACGCCGTGCTTGATCCCGGCGTCCTTGGCGAGGCGGGCCAGCTCCAGGGCGCCCTCGACGTCCGTGGCGGAGGGCTTCTCGGTGTAGATGTGCTTTCCCGCGGCAATCGCCTTCTTGATCGCTTCGACGCGGGCCGAGGTGACCTGGGCGTCGAAGTAGATGTCGATGCGCTCGTCCGCGAGGACCGCGTCGAGGTCGGTCGACCACTCGGTCAGACCGTGCGGGTCGGCGAGTTCCTCCAGCGCGTGAGCGCGGCGGCCGACGAGGACGGGCTCGGGCCACAGCACCTCGCCGCCGCCGAGGTCGAGGCCGCCCTGCTCGCGGATCGCGAGGATCGAGCGCACCAGGTGCTGCCGGTATCCCATGCGACCCGTGACGCCGTTCATGGCGATGCGCACTGTCCTGCGTGTCACGAAGTTTCCTCCATACAGCCGTAGCAAGCGCTTTCTATGCGGTATGACGCTAGCCTGCCGACAGCGGCCCGGACAAGAGGGCTCCGTCCAAAACCCTCGGAGGAAGCGATGACAGTCACCCTCGCAGACGTGGCGGCTCGCGCCCGGGTGTCGCCCGCCACCGTGTCCCGTGTGCTCAACGGCAACTACCCGGTGGCGGCGTCCACCCGGGAGCGGGTGCTGCGCGCGGTCGACGACCTGGACTACGTGCTCAACGGACCGGCCAGCTCGCTCGCCGCCGCCACGTCCGACCTGGTCGGCATCCTGGTCAACGACATCGCCGACCCGTTCTTCGGGATCATGGCCGGGGCGGCGCAGACCGAGATCGGCGGGCCGGGCGACGGCTCCGGGCGGGCCGGGGGCGAGAAGCTCGCCGTCGTCTGCAACACCGGCGGCTCCCCCGCACGCGAACTCACCTACCTCACCCTGCTGCAGCGTCAGCGCGCCGCGGCCGTCATTCTCACCGGCGGCGCGGTGGAGGACCCGGCGCACCAGGCGGCGATGGCGGCGAAGCTGGCGAAACTCGCGGACGCCGGGACCAGGGTGGTCCTGTGCGGACGGCCCCCGCTGCCCGAGGGCGAAGCGGTCGTGGCGGCGCTCGCCTTCGACAACCGGGGCGGCGGCCGGCGCCTCACCGAACATCTGCTGTCGCTCGGCCACCGGCGGATCGGCTATGTCGCGGGCCCGATGGAGCGGACGACGACGCGCCACCGGCTGGAAGGGCACCGCGACGCGATGGCGGCGGCGGGCCTGTACGGGGACGACGCGACCACGGAAGGGCGCCTCGCAGATGCCGGGGACGAGGATCGTCTCACCGTGCACGGCCCGTACGACCGCCGGTCAGGTTACGACGCGACGCTCGAACTCCTGCGCCGCGAACCGGAGATGACGGCGATCGTCGCCGCCAACGACACCGTCGCCCTGGGCGCGAGCGCTGCGATCCGGGACCGCGGCCTGCGTATCCCCGAGGACATCTCCGTGGCCGGTTTCGACGACCTGCCGTTCTCGGTGGACGCGGTCCCGGCCCTGACGACCGTACGGCTACCGCTGTTCGAGGCGGGGGCACGGGCCGGCCGGCTGGCGATGGGCAGGGAGACGCCGCCGCCCGGAGGCATCGCGACCATCGCGGCGGAGCTGATGGTGCGGGGGTCGACGGCGCCGCCGCGGAAGTGACGCGGCCGGGTTCCGCTCCCCGGTCCGTGGTACCCCTACCGCGTGCCATGGGCCGATGATGTGCGGGCCGCGCTCCGGTCCGTACGGCGCAGGGGCAGGTACCGACGGAAGGAACACGCACGTGAAGCTCGCTTTCTCGACCCTCGGAGTACCGGGGATGCCGATCGCCGACGTCATCCGGCTGGCCGTCGACCACGGCTACCAGGGCGTGGAGCTGCGCGCCCACCCCGAGGAGCCGGTGCACCCGGGGCTCTCCTCGGCCGAACGCGCCGACGTGGCCGAGGAGTTCAAGAAGGGCGGCGTCGAGATCCTGACCGTCGCCGGGTATGTCCGGGTCGCCGCCGAGGGGGACGACCAGCCGGTGCTGGACGAGCTCGCCGAGCTGGTGGAGCTGGCGCGGGATCTGGGCGCCCGCCACGTCCGGGTCTTCCCCGGTGGCGGCGGGCTGGCCCCGGAGGTGGCCGAGGCGAACGCCGCCCGCCGGCTGGGCGCCGCCGTCCCCTACGCCGCCGACCTGGGCGTACGGATCCTGCTGGAGACCCATGACTCGCACCGGGCCGGTGCCGATGTGGCCCGGATCGCGGGGACGGTCGGGCACCGGCAGGTCGGTGCGCTGTGGGACATCATGCACACCTGGCTGGCGGGCGAGGAGCCGGCCGCGAGCCATGCGGCGCTCGCCCCGCACCTGGGATACGTGCAGGTCAAGGACATCGCATCGGCGGAGCGCACCGAACCGTTGGCGCTCGGGGCCGGGGTGCTGCCGCTGGGTGCCTGTCTGGACACGCTGGACGCGGACAGCTGGGTCTGCTGGGAGTACGAGAAGCGCTGGCACCCTGACGCGGCCGAGCTGCCGGGACTGCTGAGCGCGGGGCGCGAGCACCTGCTCCGCCTGGGCGCGCCCGAGCAGTAGGGGCCGGTCCGGGTTCAGAAGAGCTCTAGGTCCTGTCCTGCCGATCTTCGTGGATCAGCCCGGGGCGTCTGGTGCGGTGCATCGCAAGGCGGAGGATCGTCCTCGTACTGGATGTACGCGGGCGACTGAAGACAACGCGGCGAGGTGCCGTACCAGGCGTTCCGGGCCCACGAAGATCGACAGGACAGGACCTAGGTGCGCGCGGGCTGCGGTTCCGGCGTCTTTGCCGCCGCGGCCCGCGTCCGCCGCGTCCCCGCCAGTGACGTGAGTGCCACCCCGCCCACCAGCAGCGCCGCGGCGCACCACCGCAGCGGGCTCACCGACTCACCGAGGAACAGCGCGGCCGAGGACATCCCGAAGACCGGGACGAGCAGGGTGAACGGGGCCACGGACGACGCCGGGTGGTGGCGCAGCAGGAAACCCCACGCCCCGAAGCCGAAGACCGTGGTGATCCAGGCGACGTAGACGATGATGCCGACGCCGCTCCAGTCCAGTGCGGCCAGCGCGTCGGCGTCGCGGTCCCAGCCCTCGAAGAGGAGGGAGAGACCGAGCAGCGGCAGGACGGGCACGGTCGAGACCCACACCATGAAGTTGAGGGAGTCGGGCGGGGCGGCCTTGCGGGTCAGGACGTTCGACACGCCCCAGCAGGCCGCCGCCGCGATCACCAGCACGAAGGCGAGCACAGGGCCGCTCGTACCCTCGTCCACCGCCGCGACCCCGATACCGGCCAGCGCGATCCCCATCCCCAATACCCTTACTCCGCCCGGCCGTTCGCCGAGTGCCACGGCCGCGAAGAGGGCCGTGAAGACTGCCTGGACCTGGAGCACCAGGGAGGAGAGACCGGCGGGCATGCCGCGGTCCATACCGATGAACAGCAGACCGAACTTCGCCACGCCCAGGACCAGCCCGACGCCCACGATCCACTTCCACGCGACCTTGGGCCGCCCGACGAAGAAGACCGCGGGCAGCGCCGCGACCAGGAAGCGCAGGGCGGAGAAGAGCAGCGGCGGGAAGTGCCCGAGGCCGACCTCGATGACGACGAAATTGACACCCCAGACGGCGGCCACCAGGGCGGCCAGGGCGATGTGAAGGGGACGCATGGAGTGAGGATCACCCGCCGGGACCATGTAGCACCAGCGCGGATTTCTTCATGGTGGAATTGAGCGTTGCTAACGAATCAGGAAGGTCCGGGAGGTTCCGGTGCTCGATCTGTCCCGGCTGCGCGCACTGCACGCCATCTCCGTCCACGGGTCCGTGGCGGGCGCCGCCGTCGCGCTCGGCTACACCCCGTCGGCGGTCTCCCAGCAGATCACGAAGCTGGAGCGGGAGACCCGTACGACGCTGCTGGAGCGGCGCGGGCGCGGTGTCGCGCTCACCGAGGAGGCGCTGCATCTCGCCGCCACCGCCCAGCAGTTGCTGGCGATCGTGGAGCGCGCCGAGACGGCGCTGGAGGAGCGCCGGGGGCTGCCGACGGGGCGGCTGTCGATCGGCGCCTTCGCGTCCGCGGCGCGCGGTCTGCTGCCCGGCGTGCTGGCCGAGCTGGACCGGGACCACCCCGCCCTGGACGTGCGGCTGACCGAGGTCGACCCTCATCTGTCGGTCGATCTGGTGACCAAGGGCGTGATCGACCTCGCTGTCGCGCACGACTGGGACATCGCACCGCTGCCCGCCCCCGAGGGCATCGCGCAGGCAGTGATCGGTGACGACCGGTGCGATCTGCTGGTGCCGCAGTGGCATCGCCTCGCCGGGCGGGACGCGGTGCGGCGCGAGGAGCTGGCGAAGGAGCGGTGGATCTGCCAGCCGCCGGGGACGGTCTGTCACGACTGGCTCGTACGGACGCTGCGAGCGGCGGGTTACGAGCCGGACATCCGGCACCAGGCGGAGGAGAACCACACTCAACTGGCGTTGCTCGCCGCCGGTCTCGGGGTCGCGATGATCCCGCGGCTGGGGCGGGGACCGCTGCCGACGGGAGTGGTGGCGGTGCCGCTGGACCCCGTACCGGTGCGGCGGCTGTACGCGCTGTGGCGCACGGAGGCGGCCCGGCGGCCCGCGATCACGGTGGCGGTGGAATCGCTTCAGGCGCGGGGTGCGGGGGCGGGCTTGGCGTAACGGCCTCCCCGTCGCGGGGAGGCCGTGAGGGACCGGGGGGCTTCCCCGGTGCGGCCTGCGGCCATGCACCCGCCTCGATCACCGAACGAGCCGAGCCGGATCGCACGCCGCCAAGCCGATTATCCGACCGCCCCCTTGACTGGAAGTTACTTTCTAGATATTCGTGCCCCTCGGAAGTTACTTTCACCGCCCCCTCTCCCCTGAGTACGGCCGAAGGAGCACACGTGCACCACCGCACCTCCAGACGCACCCTCCTCACCGCCACCGCCGTGACCGCCGCAGCGGTCGCGACCGGCGCGGGCTCCGCCCCCGGGGCGTTCGCCGCCTCCGCGGCATCCTCCGCCTCCACCACCGAGCGCCTCAAGCAGCTCATCTCCCGGATGAGCCTGGAGGAGAAGGTCGGCCAGCTCTTCGTGATGCGGGTGTACGGGCACTCCGCCACCGAGCCCGACCAGGCCGACATCAACGCGAACATGGCCGAGATCGGGGTCCGTACCGCCGCCGAGATGATCGCCAAGTACCACGTCGGCGGCATCATCTACTTCGCCTGGGCGCACAACACCCGCGACCCGCACCAGATCGCCGACCTCTCCAACGGCATCCAGCGCGCCGGTCTCGCCGGTCCCACGCCTCTGCCGCTCCTGATCTCCACCGACCAGGAGCACGGCATCGTCTGCCGCGTCGGCGAGCCCGCCACGCTGATGCCGGGTGCGATGGCGCTCGGTGCGGGCGGTTCGCGTTCCGACGCACGCCGGGCCGGGCAGATCGCGGGCGCCGAGCTCGCCGCGATCGGCATCAACCAGAACTACGCCCCGGACTCCGACGTCAACGTCAACCCGGCCAACCCGGTGATCGGTGTACGGTCCTTCGGCGCCGATCCGCAGGCCGTGGCGGGTATGGTCGCCGCGCAGGTGAAGGGGTATCAGAGCGCCGGGATCGCCTCGACGGCCAAGCACTTCCCGGGCCACGGCGACACCAACACCGACAGCCACTCCGGTCTGCCCTACATCCACCACTCCCGCGACCAGTGGGAGGAGCTGGACGCGCCGCCGTTCCGCGCCGCGATCGCCGCGGGCATCGACGCGATCATGACCGCGCACATCGTCGTCCCCGCGCTCGACGCAGCCGAGGACCCGGCGACCCTGTCCCGGCCGATCCTCACCGGCATCCTGCGCGAGGAGCTCGGTTACGACGGTGTCGTGGTCACCGACTCGCTCGGCATGGAGGGGGTGCGCACGAAGTACGGCGACGACCGCGTGCCCGTCCTCGCCCTGCAGGCGGGTGTGGACCAGCTGCTGAACCCGCCGAGCCTCGACGTCTCCTGGAACGCCGTTCTGGCGGCCGTGAAGAGCGGCGAGATCAGCGAGGCCAGGCTCGAGGAATCGATCCTGCGCATCCTGCGGCTGAAGGCGAAGCTGGGGCTGTTCGACGACCCGTTCGTCAGCCACCAGGGCGTGGACCGTGCCGTCGGCACCCGGTCGCACCTCGCCGCCGCCGACCGGATCGCCGAGCACACCACCACGTTGCTGGCCAACACCGGTGCGGTGCTGCCGCTGTCCCGCCGCTCCCACAAGAACCTCCTCGTGGTCGGCGCCGATCCCGCCTCCCCGTCCGGCACCACCGGACCGCCGACCACCACCCTCGCCGGCGCCTTCACCGAACTGGGGTACGCGGCGACCGCGCTGTCCACCGGCACCGCGCCCACCCAGGCGAAGATCGCCGAGGCGGTGGCGGCCGCGCAGGGCAAGGACGCGGTGATCGTGGGGACGTACAACGTCTCGGCGACCAGCTCCCAGCGCACCCTGGTCAGCGCCCTCGTGGCGACCGGAGTCCCGGTGATCACGATCGCGATCCGGAACCCGTACGACATCGCCCGGCTGCCCGCCCACGCGGCGAGCCTGGCCGCGTACTCCTGGACGGATGTCGAACTGCGCGCAGCGGCCCGGGTGATCGCGGGCCACGCCGAACCGGAGGGCCGACTGCCGGTGCCGGTGCAACGGGCGGACGATCCGACGCAGGTGCTGTACCCGGTCGGCTACGGCCTGACGTACTGACCGGACGGGCTACGCACGCGTGCCGGGTCCGAACCGCACGGTTCGGACCCGGCACGCATCACACCGTGTCGGCCTGTTACGGGCGCAGTGCGGGGCCCTGCCTGCGCTCGCTCGTCACGTCCCGCTTGTCGAGCCGCGCGTCGTACGGCGCGAGCGGCTTCGCCTTGGCCGGGTCCGACTGCACGGCGGCCGGGGCGACGCCCGCCCAGCGCAGGATGTCGGCGGTCGCCTTCGCCTTCTCGTCGTCGGCGAGACCGGCCACATTGGAACCGTGGTTGCCGCCGGCCACCGTGTAGACGTAGCTGTCCTGGGCGCCGTCGCCGAGGCGGAAGCGCTCCGCACCCCACGGGTCGTTCTCCCCGTACACCCACATCATCCGGGTGGCGTTGTGCCTCACCCAGGTGTCGACGTCCCGCATCGCCGACGGCTGGAACGTCATCGGGATGGAGCTCGGCACGAAGGTGCGCGGCGGCTGATATCCGTAGCGGCTGAGATTGCCGAGCCACGGCTGCTTGATGTCCGGCGAACCGAGCTGGGTGCCCGCCTGGTAGTAGTACGGCGTGTACCGCTCCAGGCCCTGGTCCGTGTAGGCGGAGAAGCCCGAGATGTCGTCGATCGAGTCCCAGATCGCCTGGTCGGGCGCGTTCTTGGCGTCGGCGGGGATGGTGCCGCAGTCGGCGAGCTTGCTGTACTGCCAGTACGCCCAGACGTAGTCCATGACGACGGCTTCGTACGCCTTGTCGAGGGATCCGACGGTGTTGAAGGTGTAGCCCTTCGTGTCGGCGTCCTCCTTGTACTTCTTCTCCAGCGGCTCGCGGCGGATCAGCGCCTCGCGCTGCACACCCTCGAGCCGGTCGCGGCACTCCTTCGTGCCGACGTTCTCGAAGAACCGGTCGTACGCCGAGTCCTCCTTGTTGACCACGTCGTTCGGCGCGACGTACGCGACGACGCCGTCCATGTCCTTCGGGTAGAAGCGCTCGAAGTACGTGGCGGTCATGCCGCCCTTGGAACCGCCGGTGCTCAGCCAGTTCTCGGAGTAGATCTGCTTCAGCGCGGTGAAGACGCGGTGCTGGTCGCTGGCCGCCTGCCAGATGTCGAGCTTCGACCAGTCGGCGGGGGCGGGGCGGGACGGGGTGAAGAAGCGGTACTCCAGCGAGACCTGGTTGCCGTCGACGATCCGGGTCGGCTCGGAGCGGCTGGGGTTCGTGGAGACGTTGTACCCGCTGGTGAAGAAGACCGTCGGGCGCGACGTGTCCTTGTGCAGCAGGGTGATGCGCTGCTGGAACGTGCCCTTGGACGGGTTCCGGTGGTCGATCGGCTGGGTGTAGTTGAGAACGAAGTAGCGGTAGCCCGCGTACGGCTTCTCCTCGATCAGACTCATCCCGGGTATCGCCAGGATGCGGTCCTTGATGTCCGCGGTCGCATCGGCGGACAGGTCGGACCCGGCGGACCGGATCGCGGTCGCGTCCGCGGCACTGGCCGCACCGACCGAGGCACCCGTCGCGCTCACCGTGCCTATGAGTACCGCGAGCGAAAGGAAACCTCTGAGCGCCTTGCGCATACACCCTCCCCGGGGAATTCACCTGGATTCACAAGATTCATCGCGAATCTAGCGGTGCAACACCCGGCTGAACAGCCCCTCTTGTCACATCGTCAGAAGCATCAGCAGAGTATCCAGCCCGTGGCGCCGGTTTTTCCGGCGACCGAACCCGCGGCCCGGACGCATCGGTGCAGTGCGTGGACGGTCACCCGGCCGGTCTGCTTGGTATACCTGCCTTTGTCGGTGACGGGCCGGCCGCCGCGTGCCTGGATCATGACGGACATCGCGCGGCGCGGGCCCGACTTCTTCGCGACCGTGATCGCGCAGGCGTAGGAGCGGCTCTTGTAGACGCGCACCTCACCGGTGGAGAACGTCACTGTCTTCGCGAGCCGCCCGCCGCAGGACGATGCGGCGTCGGCGCTGCCGGCCCCGGGACCGCCGAGCACCAGCCCGACGGCGGTCACCAGTGCCAGGACGAACACCTGGACCAGCGCCCGTCGTCCGGTGCCGCCTTCTCCGGCGGTTTCCCCGTTCCTGTTTCCCAGCAGTTCCCTCACCCCATCGAACACTCTCGCCCCCGCCCGGCTCATACGCGTACATGCGTACGACGCGAAGGGCCATCCGAAGGTTGCATACGGCGCGCTCCGCATCCCGCGCAACCGAACCTCCACACCATGGGTCCAATAGGGCAAAGTCATACGAAAGGCAGGAACTGCCGTGATCCGACTCCGCAATGCGCCCAGCCCGCGCGGCCGCCGCACCGCCGGCCGCACCCTTCTCGTGACCGCTCTCCTCGCCGCCGCCTCCGTGGTCCCGGCCGCCGCTGCCGCGCCGCAGGCCCCGGCGCCCGCGACGCAGCTGCGCAGCACCCACGTCACCCCCGCCCATCAGCAGGTCGCCCACTTCTACGGCGCCTATATCGACGCTCGCACGGCCGGGGGCGGCAGCAGGCTCGCCACCGCCCTCCGGTCCTTCTACCTGACGCCGGGTCTCCGCTCGCAGCTACGCACCTGGGAGGCACGCAACCACGCGGACGGGGTGCTCCGCGCCCAGAACACACCGCTCGCCCTCAAGGTCACCGCGGGCGACAGCGGCGCCGGTCACACCTGGTCGAAGGTGCGGCTGACCTGGAGCGGCGGCAAGCACCCCAGGTACACCTATCTGACCGTTCAGTCGGACCTGCAGACCGGCAAGATCTCCGGCATCCGCTGAGTCCCGCAGCCAGAGGCTGTCGGGCCACCTCTGATCGGGCGGTCGTGCCCTGGCACGCACGCTTCCCGATCGAAGGCAGCCCGACAGCCTCTCAGACTCCCGCCGGCTCGTCCTCCCCGATGAAGGTGCGCCACAGCACGGCGTAATGCCCGTCCCCGGCGAGGAGTTCATCATGCGTGCCGTCCTCGACGACCCGGCCGTGGTCCATCACCACGACCCGGTCGGCGCGGGCGGCCGTGGTCAGCCGGTGGGCGACGACGAGAGTGGTGCGCCGGCCGGTCAGCCGGTCGGTCGCCTGGTTGACCAGGGCCTCGCTGGCGAGGTCCAGGGAGGCGGTCGCCTCGTCGAGCAGCAGGATGTCGGGGTCGACGAGTTCGGCGCGGGCGAGTGCGATCAGCTGGCGCTGGCCGGCCGAGAGGTTGCGGCCCCGCTCGGCGACCTCGTGCAGATAGCCGCCGTCCAGCGTGGCGATCATGTCGTGGGCGCCGACCGCCCGGGACGCCGCCTCCACCTGTGCGTCGGTGGCGTCCGGCTGCCCGTACGCGATGGCGTCCCGGACCGTACCCGCGAAGAGGTACGCCTCCTGCGGAACGACTCCGAGCCGGTGCCGGTACGCGGTGAGGTCGAGGCGGCGCAGATCGGTGCCGTCCGCCGTGACCCGCCCGCCCGTCGGGTCGTAGAACCGGGCGACGAGCTTGACCAGGGTGGACTTCCCGGCGCCGGTCTCCCCGACGAAGGCGACGGTCTGCCCGGCCGGGATCCGCAGGGTGATGCCGGTGAGCGCCTCTTCCTCGTCGTCGTCGGAGCCGTACGCGAAGGTCACGTCCTCGAACGCGATCTCGCCGCGCAGCGACAGCACGTCCAGCGGCTCCTCGGAGTCGGCGGTGGAGGTCGGCTCCCGGAGGAGTTCCTGGATGCGGCCGAGGGAGACCGTGGCCTGCTGGTAGCCGTCGAAGACCTGCGAGAGCTGCTGCACGGGCGCGAAGAACAGGTCGATGTAGAGGAGATACGCCACGAGGGCGCCGGTGGTGAGCGTGCCGTTGTCGACGCGGCCCGCGCCGACCATCAGTACGGCGGCCACAGCCACCGACGACAGCAGCTGCACGAACGGGAAGTAGACCGAGATCAGCCACTGGCCGCGCACCCGGGCCTCGCGGTAGTGGTCGCTGCGGTCGGCGAACCGTTCCGCGCCGTCCTTCTCGCGGCGGAACGCCTGCACGATCCGGAGCCCGGAGACGGACTCCTGGAGGTCGGCGTTGACGACGCTGATCCGCTCCCGGGCCAGCTCGTACGCCTTGACGCTCTTGCGGCGGAAGAAGAACGTACCGATGACCAGCACCGGCAGGGTCGCGAAGACGACGAGCGCCAGCTGGACGTCGAGGACGAGCAGCACGACCATGATGCCGAAGAACGTGACGGCGGAGACGAAGGCCGTGACCAGACCGGTCTGCAGGAACGTGGACAGTGCGTCCACGTCCGTCGTCATCCGGGTCATGATGCGGCCGGTGAGCTCGCGCTCGTAGTAGTCGAGACCGAGCCGCTGGAGCTGCGCGAAGATCTTCAGCCGGAGCGAGTAGAGCACCCGCTCTCCGGTGCGGCCCGTCATCCGGGTCTCTCCGATCTGCGCCGCCCACTGCACCAGCACGACGAGCAGGGCGAGCGTGGACGCCGCCCAGACCGCACCGGTCGCCATCCGCGTGACGCCCTGGTCGATGCCGTGCCGGATCAGTACGGGCAGGAGCAGGCTCATGCCCGCGTCGACGGCGACGAGCGCCAGGCTGACCGTCAACGGAAGCCCGAAGCCGTGCAGCAGCCGGCGCAGCCCGTACGACTCCTCACGCCGGACGGCGCGTGCCTCGTCGATCCCGGGGGTGTCGGTGGCCGGGGGAAGCGCCTCGACCTGGGCGAGCAGCTCGGGCGTGGCGGGCATGCCGGCCGCGCCGGTGTCGCGGGGCTCCTCCTTGCGGACCCAGAGTCCGGGGCTGATGCCGCGCTCGGCGTCGAAATCGGCTTCCAGATCCTCCTGGAGCGCCCGGTCGTCCTCGATGGCTGTGTCGGCCTTCACCGGCCGGTGGCCCGGGGAGGTGCCGCCCAGCTCGTCCGGGTCGGTGAGCAGACGCCGGTAGAGGGCGGAGCGGCGCTCCAGCTCCTCGTGCGTGCCGATGTCGGCGAGTCGGCCCTGATCGAGTACGGCGATGCGGTCGGCGAGGCCGAGGGTGGAGCGGCGGTGGGCGATGAGGAGGGTCGTCCGCCCCTCCATGACCTGGGCGAGGGCCTCGTGGATCTCGTGCTCGACGCGGGCG
Source organism: Streptomyces sp. NPDC051020 (assembly GCF_040683105.1). NCBI lineage: Bacteria > Bacillati > Actinomycetota > Actinomycetes > Kitasatosporales > Streptomycetaceae > Streptomyces > Streptomyces sp. NPDC051020. The sequence goes on from NZ_JBFBCG010000001.1 coordinate 184,615, forward strand.
TCGACGGCGGATGTGGCGTCGTCGAGGAGGAGCAGCCGGGGGTCGGTGAGGATGGCGCGGGCGAGCGCGACGCGCTGGCGCTGGCCGCCGGAGAGGGTGAGCCCGTGCTCGCCGACCTTGGTGTCGTAGCCGTTCGGCAGATCGGCGATGAACCGGTCCGCCTGGGCGGCGCGGGCGGCCTGCTCGATCTGTTCCTGGGTGGCGTCCGGGTGCCCGTAGGCGATGTTGGCGCGGACCGTGTCGGAGAAGAGGAAGCTGTCCTCCGGTACGAGGCCGATGGCGGCCCGCAGCGAGTCCTGGGTGAGCTCCCGGACGTCGTGGCCGCCGACCAGGACGGCGCCGTGCGACACGTCGTAGAAGCGGGGCAGCAGCAGGGAGACGGTGGACTTCCCGCTGCCGGAGGCGCCGACGACGGCGACGGTCTCACCGGGTTCGATGGTGAGCGAGAACCCGTCGAGGACCGGCCGCTCGGGGTCGTACCCGAACCGCACGTCGTCGAACTCGACGCTCGCCGGGGCGTCGGCGGGGAGCTCCACCGTGCCGTCCTTCATGGTCGGCTCGGTGTCGATCAGCTCGATGACACGTTCCACACCGGCGCGGGCCTGCTGACCGACGGTGAGGACCATGGCGAGCATCCGGACCGGCCCGACGAGCTGGGCGAGGTAGGTCGAGAACGCGACGAACGTACCGAGAGTGATCTCGCCGCGGGTGGCGAGCCAGCCGCCGAGCGCCAGCATCGCGACCTGGCCGAGAGCGGGGACGGCCTGGAGGGCGGGGGTGTACCTGGAGTTCAGCCGGATCGTGCGCAGCCGCCCGGCGAACAGCTTCCGCCCGACCTCGCGGAGCTTCCCGGTCTCCTGCTCCTCCTGCCCGAACCCCTTGACGACCCGGACCCCGGAGACGGCCCCGTCGACGACTTCGGCGACGGCGGCGGCCTGCCCCTGGGCGTACCAGGTGGCGGGGAAGAGCCGGGAGCGGGAGCGGCGGGCGATGTACCAGAGCGCGGGGGCGACGGCGATCGCGATCAGGGTCAGCAGCGGTGAGAGCCACGCCATGATCACCAGGGAGATGAGGAACAGCAGCACGTTCCCGATCGTCATCGGGAGCATGAACAGCAGCCCCTGGATCAGCTGCAGGTCACTGGTGGCGCGCCCGACGATCTGCCCGGTGGACAGCTCGTCCTGCCGCTTCCCGTCCAGCCGGGCGAGTGTCCGGTACATGTCGGTGCGCAGATCGTGCTGCACGTCGAGGGCGAGCCGGCCACCGTAGTAGCGGCGGATGTACGTCGATATGTACACCAGCACGGCGGTGGCGATCAGGAGGCCGGTCCAGACGCCGAGGGAACGCGTGTGGTTGACCACGACATCGTCGATGATCACCTTGGTGATCAGCGGGACGACTGCCAGCACGGCCATCCCGGCGAGCGACGAGCCGAGTGCCAGCAGCACATTGCGCCGGTAGCGCCATGCGTAACCGCCCAGTCGCCGCGCCCAGCCGTGCTGTGCTGCGTCCGTGTCCCCGTCCGTCACTGGTGCCTCCCGTTCGACCTGCTCTACCGGAAGGCACCAACGCGATCAGCTGCGGATTTCATCCCGCCGTGACAAAGACGGTCCCATCGGAGTAGGACCGGCGTACGTCGTCCGACGGAGCGCACCCGGGGGTGGGGCGCGCCCCGGGGCGCCCTACGACGTGGGCGTCGCCGTCAGCATCGGCACGGCAGGGGCCTCCGGCACGGCGGGGACCGCCTCCTGCGGCGCGGCCGGCGGGGCGACGGTCGTCCCGGTCACGGCCGCCGGGTTCAGGTCCTTGTGGATGGCGCGGGCGACGGCCTGGATGGTGTTGATGCCCTCGTTCATCGTCTTGTTGTCCTGCGTGAGCACGGTGATGCCGTAGTCGTGCCCCTTCCCGGTGAACGCACCGATGCTGTGCACCCGCCAGCCGTGCGTGGCACGCGGCAGCCAGCCGTTCTTGACCTGGACGGTCACCCCGGACGGGGCTCCGGCGGGCGTGCCCCAGCGCTGCGAGGAGATGACCTTGCGCATCAGGCCGAGTTCGTACGCACGCGCGTTGTCGCTGAGTACGGAGTTCTTGGCGGTCAGCAGCGTCAGCAGCCGCAGCTCGTCCTGCGCGGTGATCTGGGTCAGCCCCCAGTAGCCGCCGGAGCCGGGCACGGTGTGCGTCATACCCGCGGCCGTCAGGAACGCCTTCACCTTGGTCACGCCGAGCTGCTTCCACAGGCTGGTGGTCGCATTGTTGTCGGACTTGGTGATCATGGCGGTGGAGAGGTTGATCTCGCGCTGGGTGAGATAGCGATTGTGCCTCTTGTTGTCCCAGAGCAGGGTCGCGAGGACGGTCGCCTTCACGACGCTCGCGGAGTCGTACCTGCTCGTGGACCGCATCGTGCAGGACGTCTTGGTGGTCCGGTCGTAGAGCGCGATCGCCGTGGTCGAGTTGCGCCCCTTGAGCGCGGCGGTGATGTCGGTCGACAGCTTGGCGGCGAGTCCCGCCTTGCCGGAGGTGCATGTCACGACCGGCGTCGCGGCTGCGGCCGGCGTGGCCGCGAGGGTCACGGGCGCGAGCACGCCCGCGGCGAGCGTGACGGCGAGCGCGGTGCGCGCGCGGCGGGATGTACGAGGCTGGTTCGTCATGAGACGTGTCCCCCCTGAGTGATCTGTGCGGTGTGCCCCCTGCACACCTGTCAGGGATGACTCACGACTGGTCGAAAAGTTGTACGGCTGGTGCGGACTGGCGTTCCCGGCCCCGAAGACGCGGGTAGAGATGGCTTCCGTGAGCGGTCCGGGGAGGGATCATGCCTGACGATCAACCGAGCGACGCCTATCGCTGTGGGCAGTTGTACGCGGCGCTGGAAGCGCTGCAGACCCTCGCCGACGTCGACTTCCGCTCGCTGTCGCGCCCGGAGTCGAGACAGAAGGCTGCCAAGAGACCCCGTCCCGAAATGCAGCCGCGCCTGTGGGAGTCCGGCAGGTACCTGGACAAGGCACGGATGAAGGGCCGCGGCCCGGCAGCCGGCGCCGTCTTCCGGTCGATCCCGAGCCTGATGCCCTCGACCAGGCACTTGCCTGACACCCTGTCCGGTGACCAGCAGAAGGAGTTCGAGCAGGGTCGGCAGGCGCAGGTGGAAGCGATCGGCGAGGAGTCCGCCGATCACTGAACCACCTGCGCACCGTCGCGCCTACAGATGCGTCGGCTCGAACATCCTCAGCAGTGCCGGAAGCACGACCACCGAAGGGCCGGGCTCCGCAAAGGACTTCGCCAGGTCGTCGGCGAGCGTCTCCGGGGTCGTACGGACCGCCGGCACGCCGAACGACTCGGCGAGGGCGACGAAGTCCGGGCGGGACAGTTCCGTCGCCGTGGCCTCGCCGAACGCACCCGTCATGTACTCGCGCAGGATCCCGTAGCCGCCGTCGTCGACGATCAGCCAGGTGACCGGCAGGTCGTACTGACGAGCCGTGGCCAGTTCCGCGATGGAGTACATCGCGCCGCCGTCGCCGGAGACCGCCAGGACCGGCTTCGTACGGTCGGCCGCCGCCGCGCCGAGCGCTGCCGGGAAGCCGTAGCCGAGGCCGCCCGCGCCCTGCGCCGAGTGCATCGTGTTCGGGTGGCGGGCGTCAAAAGCGGACCAGGCCCAGTAGGCGAGGATCGTCATGTCCCAGAAGCTGGGGGACATGTCGGGCAGCGCCTCGCGGACCGAGGCGATGAGCTGCTGCTCCAGCGTGAGGTCCTGGCCTGCGATCCGGGTCCGTACCGCGTCGAGGACCGTTCGCACGCGGTCCGCCGCCGCCTCGTCCTCGCGGCGGTCGACCGCTTCGACGAGGTCGGCGAGGGCCTCACGGGCGTCGGCGTGGATGCCGAGTGCGGGATGGTTGGACTCCAGCTTCCCGGCGTCCGCCTCGATCTGGATGACCCGGCCGCGCGGACTGAACGTGTGGTAGTTCGAGGAGAGTTCACCCAGTCCGGAGCCGACGACCAGCAGGACGTCCGCCGCTTCGAGGAAGTCCGTCGTGTGGCGGTCCTCCAGCCAGGACTGGAGCGAGAGGGGATGCTCCCAGGGGAACGCGCCCTTGCCGCCGAACGTGGTGACGACCGGAGCGTCGATCTTCTCCGCGAGGGCGAGCAGCTTGCCGGACGCGTCGGAGCGTACGACTCCGCCGCCCGCGATGATCGCCGGACGCTCGGCGTTCGACAGCAGGTGCGCTGCCACGGCGGTCAGTTCGGGACGCGGGTGCAGGGGGCGCGGAGTGGCGTCCATCGCCGTGACGGCGGGCAGGGTGGTCTCGGCCAGGAGCACGTCCTGCGGGATCTCGATCCAGACCGGGCCGTGCGGGGCCGTCAGCGCGGACTCCCACGCGGCGGCGATCGCGGACGGGATCTGCGACGCCGTACGGACCGTGTGGACCGACTTCACGATGTCGCGGAACGACGCCTTCTGGTCCCGGAGTTCGTGCAGGTAGCCGTGGCGGCCGCCGCCCAGACCCGCGGTCGGGATCTGGCTGGAGATGGCCAGCACGGGGGCGGACGCGGCCGCCGCCTCCTGGAGCGCGGCGAGGGAGGTGAGCGCGCCCGGCCCGGTGGAGAGCAGCAGCGGCGCCACTTCGCCGGTGATCCGGCCGTACGCGTCGGCGGCGAAGCCCGCGTTGTTCTCGACGCGCAGCCCGACGTACGAGAGGGACGAGCGGCGCAGCGCGTCGAACATGCCCAGTGCATGCTGACCGGGCAACCCGAAGACGGTGGTCGCGCCGAGGCCCTGGAGGGTCTCGACGACGAGGTCACCGCCGTTGCGCCCGGCCGGGGGGTTCAGAGCGGCCGCGATCTGCTCGGGGGTGAGCTGCGGCCGCTCGTCGTGGTGGTCGTGGGTCACTTGCTCTGAGTCCCCTTTGCCGCTGCGATCTGACGGGACATGATCGTCGTCAGCTCGTACGCGGTGTGGGATGCGGCGACGGAGGTGATCTCCGCGTGGTCGTACGCGGGGGCGACCTCGACCAGGTCGGCGGAGACCAGGTTGCAGGAGGACAGGCCGCGGACGATCTCGAGGAGCTCGCGGGAGGTGAGGCCGCCCGCCTCGGGGGTGCCGGTGCCGGGCGCGTGCGCCGGGTCCAGGACGTCGATGTCGATGGAGATGTACAGCGGGCGGTCGCCGATGCGCTGGCGCAGCTGGTCGGCGATCTCGTCGACGCCGCGGCGCATGACGTCGGCGGAGGTGACGATGCCGAAGCCCATCTTGGCGTCGTCGTCGAGGTCCTGCTTGCCGTACAGCGGGCCGCGGGTACCGACGTGGGAGAGCGCGGACGTGTCGAGGATGCCCTCCTCCACGGCCCGGCGGAACGGGGTGCCGTGGGTGTACTCGGCGCCGAAGTAGGTGTCCCACGTGTCGAGGTGGGCGTCGAAGTGGAGCAGGGCGACCGGGCCGTGCTTCTTCGCGACGGAGCGCAGCAGCGGGAGCGCGATGGTGTGGTCGCCGCCGAGCGTCATCATGCGGGCGCCGGTGGAGAGGAGGTCGTCGGCCGCGGCCTCGATCGTCTCGACGGCCTCGTTGATGTTGAACGGGTTGGCGGCGATGTCACCGGCGTCGGCGACCTGCGCGAGGGCGAACGGCGAGGCGTCCTGCGCCGGGTTGTACGGGCGCAGCAGGCGCGACGCCTCACGGATCGCGTTGCCGCCGAAGCGGGCGCCGGGGCGGTAGGAGACACCTGTGTCGAAAGGCACGCCGACGACGGCGACATCGGCGGTGCCGACCTCGTCGAGCCGGGGCAGCCGCGCGAACGTCGCGGGACCGGCGTACCGCGGGACGCGGGAGGAGTCGACGGGGCCGCGCGGCGTTTCGTTGCTGCTCATGTGGAGTGCCTTCCTGAGAGGGTGATGCACGCTTTGTGGGCGTTCGTACGATATTCGAGTGTGCGGGATGCGGTGGCACTCGGGGTGCCCTCCCGCAACAGTGCCGTCCCCAATCGCCGGACGGGCTTGAATTGCCTGCCCGGCGATTGAGGACGAGTGGCTACTAGTGCCGTGACCGGCAATGTTTGCCCCGTAAGGAGCGTCGTCCGGTGCGTGCGATCGCAAGGCGGCCGGAAGTCCTTGTAGCGGAGCTACCAGGGCTTTTGGCCAACGCGGCGAGCGTGCGCACCGGACGACGCGACGGGGCAAAGCTTGCCGGGAGGGGCACTAGTGCCGCGACCTTGCCGGTCGCGGCACTAGACGGCGACCGGGTCCGCGGCCGGCGTCTCGTCGGAGTCGGCGCCCCGGCCCGCCAGGCGCTCGCGCCAAGCGGTGAGCACGGCCGCGTCCGTCGGCTTCGTGGCCAGGGACACGATCACATACGCCGCGAGCGAGGACAGCAGCCCGTAGTAGACCGGTTCGTTGGCGAGGATTCCGTACGTCGCCATCAGACCGATCACCGCGAGGCCACCGACGGACACCGCGGCCAGCGCGCCGGCGGCCGTGCCGCGACGCCACAGCAGACCACCGAGGATCGGCACGAGCAGCCCGCCGACGAGCAGGTTGTACGCGACGGTCAGGGCCTCGACGACGTTGTTGAGGGCGATGGCGATGGCGATGACGGCCACACCCATGATGAGGATGAAGGCCCGGTTGCCCTTCACCTCGTCGTGCTCCTCGCCGCCGCTCCGGGTCACCGCGCCCCGCAGCCTCGACCAGATGTCGTTGTTGGCGACGGTGGCGCAGGCGATCAGCGCACCGGACGACGTCGACATCACCGCGGCGAGTGCGGCGGCCAGCACCAGTCCGCGTACACCCACCGGCAGTTCGTCCTTGACGATGGTCGCGAAGGCCGCGTCCGCGCTGGGCAGCTTCGGGTACATGACCTTGGCGGCGGTACCGATGACGGCTCCGGCGATCGCGTACACCAGGCAGTACGTACCGGCGACGGTGCCGCCCCAGCGTGCGGTGCGGTCGGTGCGCGCGGTGAACACGCGCTGCCAGATGTCCTGGCCGATCAGCATGCCGAAGGTGTAGATCAGCACGTAGGTGAAGATCGTCTCGCCGCCGATGCCCAGCGGGTCGAAGTACTCGGTGGGCAGCTTCGCCTTCATCTCGCTGAAGCCGCCGGCCTTGATGACGGCGATCGGCAGGAGCAGCAGCAGGACGCCGATCGTCTTGACGACGAACTGCACCATGTCCGTGAGCGTGATCGACCACATGCCGCCGAGCGTCGAGTACGCGACGACGATGGTGCCGCCGAGGATGATCGCGACGGTGCGGTTCATGTCGAAGAGGACGTCGAAGATGGTGGCGTACGCGATGGTCGAGGTGACCGCGAGCATCAGCGTGTACGCCCACATGACGACACCGGAGATGAGTCCGGCACGGCCGCCGTAGCGCAGGTCGAGCATCTCGGAGACGGTGTAGACCTTCAGCCGGGCGATGCGCGCCGAGAAGAAGATGGACAGGGCGAGCAGCCCGAGGCCGATGGTGAAGACCATCCAGGCGCCGGAGAGTCCGTACTGGTAGCCGAGGCCGACGCCGCCGATGGTGGAGGCACCACCGAGGACGATCGCGGCCATGGTCCCGGAGTACATCCAGGGGCCGAGGCGGCGGCCCGCCACCAGGAATTCGCTCTTGGACTTGGCGCGGCGCATGCCCCACCAGCCCATCGCGAGCATGCCGGCCAGGTAGACGATGATCACTGCGTAGTCGACAGCCATGGGCTTACCTCCGTCTCCGTGAAATGTTGCGGGTAAGTGCTGTGTGAAGACAGTAGGTGGCTCAAAAGAGACGCTGAAGTGTACGTTTCATCCAATCTCGTCGTAGCCAATGGATGGACCATCCATGCCGGACACTCCCACCGGACCCACAGCCACCACCGGGTCCGCTCCCCCCACCCCGCCCGTCCCGCTCGCCGAGCTGCTCGCCCGCGAGGAGCTCCGGCTGCGCCGGATCGCGGGACCCGACCACGCGGACCTGTGGTGGGTGCACACCTCGGAAATGGCCGACCCGTACCCGTATCTGCTCGGCGGTGAACTGCTGCTGAGCGCCGGGGTCCTGCTCAAGGACCCGGACACCTATGTCGCCCGGCTGGTGGAGGCGGGGGCGGCGGCGCTCGGCTTCGGGGTCACACCGGTGCACGACTCGGTGCCGCAGGCGCTGATCGAGGCCTGCGACCGGCACGGGCTGCCTCTGGTGGAGGTGCCGCCCGAGACCCCGTTCACCGCGATCGCCCGAGCGGTGTGGCGTCTGATGGCCGAGGCCCGGCACCTGGAGCTGCGCCGGGTGACGCGCGCCCAGCAGGCCCTGGCCACGGCGGCGGCCCGGCCGGATCCGGTCCCCGCGGTGCTGCACCAGCTCGCCGCCCAGTTGTCAGGGTGGGCGGTCCTGCTCTCCGCGGCCGGCGAGGAACTGCACGCGGCGGGCCGCCGCCCACCCCCCGAGGTTCGGGCGGCGCTGACCCGGCTGACCCGCGTGGTCTCCCCCGCCGCGCTTCCCGCCTCCCCCGCCCCCACATCCGCGACCGACACCGTCGGCGACACGCATCTCTTCGCGTACGCGCTCGGCGGTGGGCAGGGGCTCGTCCTGGCGCTGTCGACGGGGCGGCGCGGGGCGGGCGACCACACGGTCACCGGGATCGCGGTCGTCCTTCTCTCCCTGCTGGCCGCCCCGCACCAGGGCGCCGACGCCGCGGGCCGGTCCGCGGCACTGGTGCGGATGCTGCTCGGCGCGGACCCGGTGGCCGTCGCCCCGCTGCTCGGCGGCACCGAACTCTGGACGGTGGTGCATGCCCGGCGCAGCGGTGGCGGCCCTGTCGACCCGCTCACCGCCGGGGCACTGGGTGCCGCGCTGGGGTCGGCGCTGGTCGACGCGGGCCGGGGCGGCGATGCGGTCAAGGTCCTGGTCCCGGGTGACAAGCGGGTCACCCCGCAGCCCGGCTGGACACTCGGCACCTCCGCCCCCGTCTCCATCACCGCACTGGACCTCGCCGACGGCCAGGCGGCCCGCGCCCTGGGCCGGGCCGTGGCCACCCGCACCCCGCTGGCCCACCACGACAACGGCGCCGGAGGCGGTCTGTCCGCCCTGATCCCTCCGGACCAGGCCGAGGCCCACGCCCGAGCCCTGCTCGCCCCGCTCACCGAACCGCTGATCGAGACCCTGCGCTGCTGGCTCAGCCTGCACGGCAGCTGGGACCGCACGGCGACCGCCCTCCAGATCCACCGCAACACGGTCCGCCAGCGCATCGCCCGCTGCGCGACGCTGCTGGACGCGGACCTGGACGACATGGACGTACGCACGGAACTGTGGTTCGCGCTGCGGCATGCGTGATCCCCGTTCCCACCCCCCGCCAAGCGACCGACAGGACTCACTCCCGCACGCCACCACTCACTTCAGCCCAGCAAACCGACAGCAGCTCACAACCCCGTCGTCGATGCTGTCCGGCGGGCGGCAGCCATAGAGCCGAAGCCGCGGACCCGAACACGGTCCCCGGTGAGCGAGGAGGATACGAGCGTCGATCAGCTGATCGCACCTACGTTGATCACGCATGAGCACCGCGAGGAGAGGAAGCGTGATGAGCGTGCTGAGCATCACCCTGGACAGCCCTGGTGACCGCCGGGTAACTTTTGGGGAGAACTGAGCAAGCGCTTAGCCATCCCGCTGGCCGATGCTCGCCCGAAGCTGATCGAAGCCGACAGAGGAGGCACCCCCGTGCGCCGTACGGTATTCAACGAGGACCACGAGGCGTTCCGGGAGACCATCCGCGCCTTCATCGCGGCCGAGGTCGTCCCCGTCTACGACGAGTGGTTCGCCGCCGGCCAAGCGCCGCGCGAGTTCTACCACAAGCTCGGCGAGCTGGGCGTCTTCGGCATCGAGGTGGACGAGGAGTACGGCGGCGCCGGCATCGACTCGCACAAGTACGAGGCCGTCATCTACGAGGAGACCGCCCGCGCCGGTGTCTCCTTCGGCGGCTCGGGTGTGCACACCCTGCTCGGCCTGCCGTACATCAAGATGCTCGGCACCGACGAGCAGAAGAAGCGCTGGCTGCCGAAGTTCACCACCGGCGAGGAGATGTGGGCTCTCGCGATGACCGAGCCGGGCACCGGCTCCGACGTCGCGGGCATGAAGACCACCGCCAAGCTCTCCGAGGACGGCACGCACTACGTCCTCAACGGCGCCAAGACCTTCATCACCGGCGGTGTGCACGCCGACCGCGTGATCGTGTGCGCCCGTACCTCCGCGCCCCGCGAGGACGACCGCCGCTTCGGCATCTCCCTGTTCGCCGTCGACACCAAGTCGGCGGGCTACTCGGTGGGCCGCAAGCTCGACAAGCTCGGCCTGAAGGTCTCCGACACCGCCGAGCTGGCCTTCGTCGACGTCAAGGTCCCCGTCGAGGACCTGCTCGGCGAGGAGAACAAGGGCTTCGGCTACCTCGGCACCAACCTGGCGTCCGAGCGCTGGGGCATAGCCTTCGGCGCGTACGCGCAGGCCGCCGCCGCCGTCCGGTTCGCCAAGAGCTACGTGCAGGACCGCACGGTCTTCGGCAAGACCGTCGCCTCGTTCCAGAACACCAAGTTCGAGCTGGCCGCCTGCCAGGCCGAGGTGGACGCGGCCCAGGCCGTCGCCGACCGCGCGCTGGAGGCCCTCGACGCCGGCGAGCTGACCGCCGCCGAGGCCGCCTCGGCGAAGCTGTTCTGCACCGAGGTCGCGCACCGCGTGATCGACCGCTGCCTCCAGCTGCACGGTGGCTACGGCTTCATGAACGAGTACCCGATCGCCCGCCTGTACGCGGACAACCGCGTCAACCGCATCTACGGCGGCACCAGCGAGGTCATGAAGTCGATCATCGCCAAGTCCATGGGTCTGTAAAGCGGTTACGTTCTTCTCCATGAGCACAGCACTGGAATCCCTGCTCGATCTGCTCGACCTGGAGCAGATCGAGCGGGACATCTTCCGGGGCACGAGCCGTTCGGCGGTCGTGCCCCGGGTCTTCGGCGGACAGGTCGCGGCCCAGGCACTCGTTGCCGCGGGCCGCACCGTCCCCTCGGACCGCACGGCCCACTCGTTGCACTCGTACTTCCTGCGGATGGGCGACCCGGGCGCGCCGATCATCTACAGCGTCGACCGGATCCGCGACGGCCGCTCCTTCACCACCCGGCGGGTGGTGGCCGTCCAGCACGGGCAGCCGATCTTCCATCTCTCGGCGTCCTTCCAGACGTACGAGGAGGGCCTGGAACACCAGGCGGACATGCCTCCCGCCCCCGACCCGGAGACGCTGCCCACGGCGGAACAGATGCTCCCGCAGTACGCGGACGCGTTCACCGACCCGGGTGTCATGGACCGGCTGCTGGAGGCGCGGGACGCGGTGGACCTGCGCTATGTCGGCGCCCCGCCGTTCGCCAGCGTCGGCACACCGCAGGAGCCCCGCTCCCAGGTGTGGTTCCGCACCAACGGCAAGCTCGCGGACGACCCGCTGCTGCACGTCTGCATGGCCACGTACGTCTCCGACATGACGCTGCTCGACTCGGTGCTGCTCGCGCACGGGCGCGGCGGCTGGACGGTCGGCGACGTGGTCGGCGCGAGCCTGGACCACGCGATGTGGTTCCACCGGCCGTTCCGGGCCGACGAATGGCTGCTGTACGACCAGGAGTCACCGTCCGCGTCCGGCGGGCGCGGGCTCGGCCAGGCCCGCATCTACACGCAGGACGGCCGGCTGGCGATCACCGTCATCCAGGAGGGCGTGGTCCGGGTCCCGCGGGACTGAACAGGCCGCGGCCCGCCCCTGCCTCCTCGGCTGCACGCTTTCCGGCTCGGGCGTGTGGGGCAGGCCGGCCGGGGGCGGGGCCGGATACCGGTACGGGAACCTGATACGGCGACGGCCAGGCGGCGGCCCGCGCGGCAGAGGGCCCGGCGGTGAAACTGCTCAGGGCCGGGCAACGGCGCGGCTGCGGCCGGCGGGGTCCAGAAAGGCCGCAAACTCCCGTCCCACCACCCGTCGGCCATGCCCCCAGCGTGCTTGCGAACAGCCGGAACGGCGTCCTGGCTGCGGAGCCACATTGACGCGGAGCAGAAATTAGGTAAGCCTTACCTCGCTTTTGTGTGGGTCCTGTGCAGGCCCACGTCCGCACTCTCCTCGGAGCCCCTCACATGCTGTCCCCCGCCGCCGCCTCGGTGCCCGCCAGAACGCCCTCCCGTCCTCTCCGCCTGTACGACTCATGGTGGACCGTGGCGGCAGCCGGCCTGGTGGCGATGATCGTGCTGACGGCGGGGCTGTGGTGCTCCCTGCATGTGCACACCGACCAGACGCTGCACACCGCCGTGCTCTTCGTCCACCTCGCCTCGCTGGTGCTCGGCTTCGGCGCGGTGCTCTCCGCCGACTACTACGGCCTGCTGTGGGCAACCGGCCGCTGCCCGCTCGGTGAGGTCATAGCCGCCACGTCCCGGCTTCACGTGCCGATCTGGGCCGGTCTCGGCGGGCTGGTCACCAGCGGGCTCATGCTCCGGCCCGACCTGCACTCCCTGCTGACCCAGACGAAGATCGCGCTGGTCGGCCTGCTCACCCTCAACGGCCTCCAGGCTGGCCTCCTCGGTCGCCGCCTCGCCGAGGCCACCGAGCCGATCGGCCGCGGAATGATGGCCTGGGGAGGTGCCACGGCGCTCCTGTCCCAGGTCTGCTGGTGGGGCGCGGTCGCGATCGGCTTCCTCAACACGAACCGCTGACCGATCCCACCTCAGTGGATCACGCCTGCCGGCAGTCGCTTCTGTAGGGAGACCACCGGGTCCCGGACGGTTGTGACGCTCCGTCCGCCTCTGGAATGCCCGCGAGGCAAAGCACCCCACAGCTGTCGGCGCGGATCGGCCCCGCGCCGTCCGTACGCATCAGAGCAGCCCGGCCGCGTCCAGCAGATAGTCCGTCATCGGGTCGTAGAACCGCGGGTCGAGCACGTGATCGTCCAGCGGCACCACCACCTGCAGGGTGCCCTCCGCCTCGCCCAGGAAGAGCGCCGGGTCGTTGCTGTCCGCGTACCCGACCGCGTCGAGCCCCCGCTGCCCGGCGCACCCCGCCCACCCGTGGTCGGCGACGACCAGATCCGGCAGCGGCCTCCCCTCCCGCTCCAGACCGTCCAGGATCGCCGCCATCGGCGCCGGTGAGTGCGTGTGCCACAGCGTCGCCCCGCGCTCCAGCACGGCTACGTCGGCGAACTGCAAGACCATGCCCTCGTCCGCCATCAGCCCGGACGGGATCCGTACGATCTCGCACCCTGCGCCGCGCAGCGCGTCCGCGGTCTGCCGGTGCACATCCAGCAGCCCACCCGGATGTCCGGTCGCGAACAACACCCGCTCCGCCCCGGCCGCCGCCTTGCGCAGCCGGGCCGCCATCCGCTCCAGCGCGTCGACCGTCAGCTCCGGGTCGATGGTGTCCTGCCCGTGCCGGTGCTCCGGATCATCACTGACCCCACAGCGCTCGGCCATCACGGCGAGCACGTCCTGCTCGTCGGCCCACCGGTTGCCGAGCTCCAGCCCCAGCCAGTAGTGCGTGTCACCGTTGGCGAGCCTGCGGTAGTGGGTGAGGTTGTTGTCGCGGGGGGTGGCGACGTCTCCGGCGATACGCGTGCGGACGAGGTGTTCGACGAGGGCGGCGCGGCTGGGTATCGGCATGAACCCATTGTGCCGTCAGGTGTGCGCAGTGTGCCCGGTGTCTTGCACGGCGGACACGGAGGGGCGGGCCGCCCCGCGCCCTCCGGACCATCGCGGAGCGGTCCGATCCCGGCACTCCGCCGTGGAGTGCCGCGTACCGCCGTCCGGAGGGATGTCACCCTCACCGGATCGCAACTGTCGCGACGCGGTGGCCCGCGCCCCGGTGGGTCAGGACCCGGTCGGTCGCGACGCGGTGTGCCACGCCATCAAACGCTTTTGATTCCTTGGGGAATTACCCACCCCACCCCACCCCGCCCCCCGTCACCCACAAGGGTGAGGTTTGCCAACTGGGCTGGATATCGGTCCGGTTGGCGGGCTGCGCCGCCACGATCCCCGGCTGCTGCTCTCCGAGGAGGACCCCACGCCGAACGGGCCGCGCTACGCCACCCGCAAGGACTTCCTGTACGGCGAGGACATCACCATCGGCGAGTGGACCATCTCGACCGAGAACCTGCCGCGGTACGCATAGCGCACCGCGGCAGCCCGGCCGGTGCGATGTGCGCACAGTCCTTCGCTACGACGCCGCCGCCTCGAACGCCCCCCGCGCCAGCCGGTGCAGCAGCGCCGCCGTCGCCGTGCGCCCCGGGAGGGCGCCGGGGCGGCCCAGGTGCGGGGTCGAGTTGAGCAGGCCGAAGACCGCGTGGACGGCGGCGCGGGCCTCGCTCTCGGGGAGGAGCGGGTAGAGGGCACGGACCACCTCCACCCAGAGTTCGACGTACTGGCGCTGGAGCTGGCGCACGCGCTTGCGGTCGGTGTCCCGGAGGCGGTCCAGCTCGCGGTCGTGCAGGGTGATCAGGGGGCGGTCGTCCAGGGCGAAGTCGATGTGGCCCTCGATGAGCGCGTCCAGGAGGGCTTCCGGGGAGCCGTCGCCGGAAGTCGCGTCCTCCGTGACGCGGAGCCTTCCGCCGGCCAGGAGGCGCTCGCTGATGCCGACCAGCAGTTCGGCGAGCATCGCGTCCTTGCCGGGGAAGTGGCGGTAGAGGCCGGGACCGCTGATCCCGACGGCTGCGCCTATCTCGTCGACGCCCACACCGTGGAAACCGCGCTCGGCGAAGAGGCGGGCAGCCTCCTTGAGGATCTGCTCGCGGCGCGTGGGGGCGTCCGTCCTGGTGGTCATGGATTCGATTCTAGACAGTGGCGTTAGCGAGCGTTAACCTGAAGGAAACGTGTTAACGCTCATTAACCGGATCGGCCGGACCGGTCGACCGGGCAAGGGGGCTCGACGGATGCAGCAGGCACCGGTGCTGGCGAGTGCGGCGGATCCCGCGTCTCAGGGCTGGCTGGCCAACGAGGAGGCGCACCGCGCGCTCGGCGACGAGCTGCGGGCGCGCCTGGCCGCGGCCAGGCTGGGCGGGGGTGAGAAGGCCCGCGCCCGGCATGTGGCGCGCGGGAAGCTGCTGCCCCGGGAGCGGGTGGACGCCCTGCTCGACCCGGGCTCGCCCTTCCTGGAGCTGGCACCGCTCGCGGCCGAGGGGCTGTACGGGGGCGCCGCTCCGGCGGCCGGAGTGATCGCCGGGATCGGGCGGGTCAGCGGCCGGGAGTGCGTGATCGTCGCCAATGACGCCACGGTCAAGGGCGGCACGTATTACCCCATGACGGTGAAGAAGCACCTGCGGGCGCAGGAGGTGGCGCTGGAGAACCGGCTGCCGTGTCTGTACCTCGTGGACTCCGGTGGCGCGTTTCTGCCGATGCAGGACGAGGTGTTTCCCGACCGGGAGCACTTCGGGCGGATCTTCTACAACCAGGCGCGGATGTCGGGGGCCGGGATTCCGCAGGTCGCGGCCGTGCTGGGGTCCTGCACGGCCGGTGGGGCGTACGTCCCCGCGATGAGCGACGAGGCCGTGATCGTGCGGAACCAGGGGACGATCTTCCTCGGCGGTCCGCCACTGGTGAAGGCCGCGACCGGTGAGGTCGTCACGGCGGAGGAGCTGGGCGGCGGCGAGGTCCACTCCCGCACGTCGGGCGTCACGGACCATCTCGCGGAGGACGACGCGCACGCGCTGCGGATCGTCCGGAACATCGTGGCCACGCTGCCCGCGCGCGGGGCTCTGCCCTGGTCCGTGGAGGCCGTGGAGGAGCCGAAGGTCGATCCTGCCGGGCTGTACGGGGCCGTGCCGGTCGATTCGCGGACGCCGTACGACGTACGGGAGGTCATCGCGCGGGTCGTCGACGGGTCGCGGTTCGCCGAGTTCAAGGCGGAGTACGGGACGACGCTGGTCACCGGCTTCGCCCGGATCCACGGGCACCCGGTCGGCATCGTCGCCAACAACGGCATCCTGTTCTCCGAGTCCGCCCAGAAGGGTGCGCACTTCATCGAGCTCTGCGACCAGCGCGGCATCCCGCTGGTCTTCCTGCAGAACATCTCCGGGTTCATGGTCGGGCGCGACTACGAGGCCGGCGGCATCGCCAAGCACGGCGCCAAGATGGTCACGGCCGTCGCCTGCACCCGGGTCCCGAAGCTGACCGTCGTGGTCGGCGGGTCGTACGGGGCGGGGAACTACTCCATGTGCGGGCGGGCCTACTCGCCGCGCTTCCTGTGGATGTGGCCCAACGCCAAGATCTCCGTCATGGGCGGCGAGCAGGCCGCGTCCGTCCTCGCGACGGTCAAGCGCGACCAGCTGGGCGACGACTGGAGCGCCGAGGACGAGGAAACCTTCAAGGCGCCGATCCGCGAGCAGTACGAGACGCAGGGCAACGCGTACTACGCCACCGCCCGGCTCTGGGACGACGGGGTCATCGACCCGCTGGAGACCCGGCAGGTGCTGGGGCTCGCTCTGACCGCGTGTGCCAACGCCCCGCTGGGTGAGCCCGGCTTCGGCGTCTTCCGGATGTGAGGGAACAGATGACGATGTTCGACACCGTTCTGGTCGCCAACCGCGGCGAGATCGCGGTCCGGGTGATCCGGACCCTGCGCGAGCTGGGTGTGCGGTCCGTCGCCGTCTTCAGCGACGCGGATGCCGACGCCCGGCATGTACGGGAGGCCGATACGGCGGTGCGGATCGGACCCGCACCCGCCGCCGAGAGCTATCTCAGCGTGCCCGCGCTGCTGGAGGCCGCCCGGCGCACCGGCGCGCAGGCCGTGCACCCCGGGTACGGGTTCCTCGCCGAGAACGCGGGGTTCGCGCAGGCGTGCGCGGACGCGGGGCTCGTCTTCATCGGGCCGCCCGCTTTCGCGATCTCGCTGATGGGCGACAAGATCCGGGCCAAGGAGACCGTCGCGGCGGCCGGGGTTCCGGTCGTGCCGGGGTCCTCCGGCAGCGGGCTCAGCGACACACAGCTCGCGGAGGCGGCGCGCACGATCGGCATGCCGGTGCTGCTGAAGCCCTCGGCGGGCGGCGGCGGCAAGGGCATGCGGCTGGTGCGCGACGAGGCGCTGCTCGCCGACGAGATCGCCGCCGCCCGGCGCGAGGCGCGCGGCTCGTTCGGGGACGACACCCTGCTCGTGGAGCGGTGGATCGACCGGCCGCGCCACATCGAGATCCAGGTCCTGGCCGACGGGCACGGGAACGTGGTGCATCTCGGCGAGCGCGAGTGCTCGCTCCAGCGCCGCCACCAGAAGATCATCGAGGAGGCGCCGTCCGTCCTGCTCGACGAGGAGACCCGGGCGGCGATGGGCGAGGCGGCCGTCCAGGCGGCCCGCTCCTGCGGGTATGTCGGGGCGGGCACGGTGGAGTTCATCGTCCCGGGCAACGACCCCGCCTCGTACTACTTCATGGAGATGAACACCCGCCTCCAGGTCGAACACCCGGTCACCGAACTGATCACCGGCCTGGACCTGGTGGAGTGGCAGCTGCGGGTCGCCTCCGGCGAACAACTCCCGTACAAGCAGCCGGACATCACACTCACCGGACATGCGATCGAGGCCCGTATCTGCGCCGAGGACCCGGCCCGCGGCTTTCTGCCGTCCGGCGGTACGGTGCTCTCCCTCGGCGAGCCGAACGGCCGGGGCGTACGGACCGACTCGGGTCTCGGTGAGGGGGTCGAGGTCGGCAGTCTGTACGACCCGATGCTTTCGAAGGTCATCGTCCACGGACCCGACCGGGCCACGGCGCTGCGGCGGCTGCGCACCGCCCTGTCGGAGCTGGTGATCCTGGGCGTGCCGACCAACGCCGGGTTCCTGCGCAGGCTGCTCGCCCACCCGCAGGTGGCGGCAGGCGATCTCGACACCGGGCTGGTGGAGCGCGCGGTGGACGGGCTGGTGCCGGACGGGGTGCCGGAGGAGGTGTACGCGGCGGCGGCGCTGCTGCGGCAGCCGGCCGCCCGGGGTACCTCGCCCGGGGGCAGCTCCGGTTGGGTCGACCCGTTCTCGGTGGCCAACGGCTGGCGGCTGGGCGGCGCCCCCGCCCGCACGGTCCACCACTTCCGACTGCCGGGCCACGACCCGGTACAGGTCGCCGCGCGCTCCTGCCCGGCGGGCACCGAGCTGACGTTCGGTCATGTCGGGGAGGGTTCGCTGCCGCCCGCGCCCGCGACGGGCACCTGCGGCCCGCTGGCCCCCCTGCCCGGCGGCACGGAGACAGCCAGGGTCATCGACGCCTCCGCACACCGACTCACCTTCGAACTCGCCGGTGTCACCCACACGTTCACCCACGCCACCTCCCCGGAGGGGACCTGGCTGGGCCGCGACGGCGACACCTGGCACGTACAGGACCACGACCCCGTGGAGGCGTCCCTCAGCGGCGCCGCACACGGCGGCGCGGACACGCTTGCCGCGCCCATGCCGGGCACGGTCACCGTCGTGAAGGTGGCCGTCGGGGACGAGGTCGTCGCCGGGCAGAGCCTGCTCGTCGTGGAGGCGATGAAGATGGAGCACGTCATCTCCGCCCCGCACGCCGGGACCGTCACCGAAATCGATGTGACGGCCGGTGCCACCGTCGCCATGGACCAGGTGCTGGCCGTGGTGGTTCCGAGCGAGGAGGAAGCATGACCGTCGGCAAGCTGCCCATGACCGTGCCCGCACCGGATCTGCCCGCCCGGGTACGCATCCACGAGGTCGGCGCCCGCGACGGGCTGCAGAACGAGAAGACGGTCGTTCCGACCGAGGTGAAGGCGGAGTTCATCCACCGCCTCGCCGCGGCCGGCCTGACCACCATCGAGGCGACCAGCTTCGTCCACCCGAAGTGGGTGCCCCAACTCGCCGACGCCGAGGACCTGTTCCCCCGCCTCGGGGACATCAAGGGGGTCGCGCTCCCGGTGCTCGTACCGAACGAACGCGGGCTGGACCGCGCCCTCGCTCTCGGTGCGCGCCGGATCGCCGTGTTCGGGTCGGCGACCGAGACGTTCGCCGCCCGCAATCTCAACCGCACGGTCGCCGAGTCGCTCGCCATGTTCGAGCCCGTCGTCGCCCGCGCCAAGGCGGACAAGGTGCACGTCCGCGGCTATCTGTCGATGTGCTTCGGCGACCCGTGGGAAGGGCCGGTCCCCGTCCACCAGGTCGTACGCGTCGCCAAGGCGCTGATGGACCTCGGCTGCGACGAGCTCTCCCTCGGCGACACCATCGGCGTCGCCACCCCCGGCCATGTGCAGGACCTGCTCTCCGAGCTGAACGAGGAGGGCGTGCACACCAACACCATCGGGGTGCACTTCCACGACACGTACGGCCAGGCGCTCTCCAACACCCTCGCCGCGCTCCAGCACGGTGTCGCCACCGTGGACGCCTCCGCGGGCGGCCTCGGCGGCTGCCCGTACGCGAAGAGCGCCACCGGAAATCTCGCCACCGAAGACCTCGTGTGGATGCTCGACGGCCTCGGCATCGAAACCGGGGTCGACCTCGACGCGCTCACCGCCACCAGCGTGTGGCTCGCCGAACAACTGGGCCGCCCGAGCCCGTCCCGTACCGTCCGCGCGCTCTCGGTTCAATAAACACAGTCCCACAAGGAGTGACCCCCACCATGTCATTGGACCACCGGCTGACTGCCGAACACGAGGAACTGCGCCGCACCGTCGAGGAGTTCGCGCAGGACGTGGTCGCCCCGAAGATCGGCGACTTCTACGAGCGCCATGAGTTCCCGTACGAGATCGTGCGCGAGATGGGGCGGATGGGCCTGTTCGGGCTGCCGTTCCCGGAGGAGTACGGCGGCATGGGCGGCGATTATCTCGCCCTCGGGATCGCCCTGGAGGAGCTGGCCCGCGTCGACTCGTCCGTGGCGATCACCCTGGAGGCCGGGGTCTCGCTCGGTGCCATGCCGGTCTACCGGTTCGGCACGGAGGAGCAGAAGCAGCAGTGGCTGCCGAAGCTCTGCTCGGGCGAGGCGCTGGGTGCCTTCGGGCTGACCGAGCCGGACTGCGGGTCGGACGCGGGCGGCACCCGGACGACGGCCGTGCGCGACGGGGACGAGTGGGTGATAAACGGATCCAAGTGCTTCATCACCAACTCCGGCACGGACATCACCTCGCTGGTCACGGTCACGGCGGTGACCGGACGCAAGGAGAACGGCGCCCCGCTCATCTCGTCGATCATCGTGCCGTCCGGCACCCCCGGCTTCACCGTCGCCGCTCCGTACTCCAAGGTCGGCTGGAACGCGTCGGACACCCGTGAGCTGTCCTTCTCCGACGTCCGGGTCCCTGCGGCGAACCTGCTCGGCGAGGAGGGCCGCGGATACGCGCAGTTCCTGCGGATCCTCGACGAGGGACGGATCGCGATCTCGGCACTGGCCACGGGTCTGGCGCAGGGCTGTGTGGACGAGTCACTGAAGTACGCCAAGGAGCGGCACGCCTTCGGCCGGCCGATCGGCGACAACCAGGCCATCCAGTTCAAGATCGCGGACATGGAAATGCGGGCGCACATGGCCCGGATCGGCTGGCGGGACGCGGCATCCAGGCTGCTGGCGGGCGAACCGTTCAAGAAGGAGGCGGCGGTCGCCAAGCTGTACTCGTCGACGGTGGCGGTGGACAACGCCCGCGAGGCGACCCAGATCCACGGCGGCTACGGCTTCATGAACGAGTACCCGGTGGCGCGGATGTGGCGCGACTCCAAGATCCTGGAGATCGGCGAGGGAACGAGCGAGGTGCAGCGGATGCTGATCGCCCGGGAGCTGGGGCTGCCGGCCTGAGCCGGCGGAAGGCAGGGGGACGGGGATCCTTGCTCCCCGTCCCCCTGTGTAATTGATTCGACGGTGCACCATCCGTCGCGGCAGAGTCTGTTCATGGACCCCCAGAACTGGCCCCTGTACGGGCTCCGCATCCGCACGCCACGCCTGGAACTCCGCCTTCCGGACCTGGAGTTGCTCGACGACCTGGCAAGCGTCGCCGCCGACGGGGTGCACGCGCCGGACAGCATGCCGTTCACCGTGCCCTGGACCGACGGCACGCCCGCCGAACGCGGCCGGGCTGTGTACCAGCATGTGCTGTCCACCATCGCCAACTGGTCCGTACGGGACTGGGTCCTGAGCCTCGTCGTGCTGCACGAGGGCAAGGTCGTCGGGCGGCAGGACCTGGGGGCGCGCGACTTCGCGGTGACCGGTGAGGTGCACACCGGGTCATGGCTGGGGCTGGCGCACCAGGGTCAGGGCATCGGCACCGAGATGCGGGCCGCCGTGCTGCATCTGGCGTTCGCCGGGCTCGGCGCCCGGAGCGCGATCTCGTCCGCGATGACGGACAACCCGCGCTCGCTGGGCGTCTCGCGCCGGCTCGGCTATCTGCCGGACGGACTGGAGGTGGCCGTGCTGCGGGGCGCCCCCGTCACCCTGCAGCGGCTGCGGATCGACCGCGACCGCTGGGAGGAGCACCGCACCGCCGATGTGCGGATCGACGGACTCGACGCGTGCCGGAAGGACTTCGGCGGATGACGCTCCTGGTGCACACCTTCGTACGAGGGAAGAGCGGCAAGCCGCACGTCGGCGGCGGAGCGCTCGTCCGGTAGCCCGGCGGGCCGGACAGGCCGCCCGCTGGACAGTTAGTGAGGTTAGGCTAACCTACCTTCGAACTCGTCAGCGGGCGCCCACCGGCGCGTACGAAAGCAGACACACCCATGCCCAAGGTCCGGACCACCTCCCTCTCCCGTCGCGGCCTGCTGGCCGCCGGCGGCGCCGTCGGCCTCGGCGCCGCACTCGCAGCGTGCGGCGGCAACGACTCGAAGGACTCCGGCTCGGGTTCGGGTTCGAGTGCCGGGAAGTCCGGCCCGTGGACGTTCAAGGACGACCGCGGCCAGACCGTGAAGGCCGCAAAGGTCCCGAAGAACATCGTTGCCTTCACCGGTGTCGCCGCCGCCCTCCACGACTACGGCATCGAGGTCAAGGGCGTCTTCGGCCCGACGAAGACCAAGGACGGCAAGGCCGATGTGCAGGCCGGCGACCTCGACATCAGCAAGGTCGAGATCCTCGGCAACGTCTGGGGCGAGTTCAACGTCGAGAAGTACGCGGCGCTCGACCCGGAGCTGCTCGTGACCGCCATGTGGGAAAAGGACTCCCTCTGGTACGTGCCGGACCAGTCCAAGGACAAGATCCTGAAGCTGGCGCCGAGCGTCGCCCTGTGGGCCGCGCAGACCACCATCCCCAAGGCGATCCAGCGCCATGAGGATCTCGCCGCCTCCCTCGGCGCCGACGTCAGGGCCGCCGCGGTGACCGACGCCAAGGCCCGCTTCGAGAAGGCCGCGGCCCGGCTGCGCGCCGCCGCCAAGTCCAAGCCGAACATCAAGGTCATGATCGGCTCGGCCAGCCAGGACCTCTTCTACGTCTCGCTCGCCACGATGTCCGCGGACACCCTGTACTTCCAGGAGCTGGGTGTGAAGTTCGTCGAGCCGAAGGTCAACGCCGCGGGCTTCTTCGAGGAGCTGAGCTGGGAGAACGTCGACACGTACGACGCCGACATCATCATGATGGACAACCGCACCTCGGCCCTGCAGCCCGACGCCCTGACGTCCAAGCCGACCTGGACGCGGCTGCCCGCCGTCAAGGCGGGTCAGGTCATCCCGCGCACCACCGAGCCGATCTACTCCTACGACAAGTGCGCGCCGATCCTCGAGGACCTCGCGAAGGCCATCGAGGGCGCCAAGAAGGTCAGCTGACCGAGCGTCACGCACCCCCGTCTCCGGCCCGGCCAGGGTTGCCCCCGGCCGGGCCGGGCCGTTCTCCTCCGCTTCCCGGTTCCTGGAAGGAGCCCTCATATGACGACCGCAGCCGCACCTCCCGCCATCCCCTTCCGGCTCTTCGGCCTGACGGTCACCCGGACCAGGCGGCTGGGACCTTCCATGCTCCGGATCACCTTCGGCGGTCCGGGCCTCGACGGCTTCGCCGCCGGGGGCCGCGACCAGAGCCTGTCGTTGTTCCTGCCGCACCCCGGCCAGCCGGAACCAGTCGTTCCGGTCGGCGAGGACGGCAACTGGTTCGCCGCCTGGCGCGCCCTGCCCGAGGACATACGGGCCGTCATGCGCTCGTACACCGTCCGTGCGCAGCGCCGCGCCCCCGACGGATCGACAGAAATCGACATCGACTTCGCGCTGCACGAGGACGGCGGACCCGCCTGCCGCTGGGCCACCACCGCCACCCCCGGCGATCTCCTCAAGGCGCTCGGCCCGGCCGTCGAGGACAACACGGCCGTCCGCTTCCGGCCCCCGGAGGACACCGACTGGGTGCTGATCTGGGCCGACGAGACGGCGCTTCCCGCCGCATCGGCAGCCCTGGAGTGGCTGCCCGCCGGCATGCGGGCCCGCGTCTGGCTCGAGGTCCAGCACACCAAGGACCGCCAGGCGCTGGGCACCGCGGCCCGCGCCCGGATCAGCTGGCTCGTCCGGGACGAGGGCGCACCGTCCGCCGTGGACGCCGTACGCGCCGCCGAGCTGCCCGAGGGGACCCCGTACGTCTGGATCGCGGGCGAGTCGTCGAATGTACGGGCGCTGCGCCGCCATCTGGTCCAGGAGCGCGGGTTCGACCGCAGGCGGGTGACGTTCGTCGGCTACTGGCGTCGCGGGATGAGCGAGGAGCAGCTGCGCGCAGAAGCGGTCACCGAGGACGTGTAATCCGGACAACTTTGACCGACCGTCACATGGCAGGCGGCGTCCCGTGGGGGCGAGGGAACGACTCGACATGAAGTTAGGTTAGGCTAACCTAACTTCAACATCGGCCCCTCGCCCCCATTCCTCTGCCTTGAGGGCGCCGATGAAGTTTCCCCGCATCCGGGAGGACCCCTTCATGCGTTCGCACCTGCTCAATGACTCGACTGCGGAGCACTACCGTCGCTCCGTGACCGCGGGGATCGAACGGGTCGCAGCCAAACTCGCCGCCACCGACCGGCCGTTCACCGGGATCCCCGTCGGCGAGCTCTCCCCGGTCGTCGACGCGATCGACCTGGACCGGCCGTTGGGCGACGCGTCCGCCGCCCTCGACGAGCTCGACCGCGTCTATCTCCGGGACGCCGTCTACTTCCACCACCCCCGGTACCTGGGCCACCTCAACTGCCCGGTGGTCATCCCCGCCGTCCTCGGCGAAGCCGTCCTCTCGGCCGTCAACTCCTCCCTGGACACCTGGGACCAGAGCGCGGGCGGCACCCTGATCGAGCGCCGGCTGATCGACTGGACCGCGGCCCGGATCGGCCTCGGCCCGGCCGCCGACGGCATCTTCACCAGCGGCGGCACACAGTCCAACCTGCAGGCCCTGCTGCTCGCCCGCGAAGAGGCCAAGTCCCGCCCCGGGCAGTTCGACCGGTTGCAGATCTTCACCTCCGAGTGCAGCCACTTCAGCGTCCAGAAGTCGGCGAAACTCCTCGGTCTCGGACCGGACTCCGTCGTCTCCGTCCCCGTCGACCGGAAGAAGCGCATGCAGACCGTGGCCCTCGCCCACGCGCTGGAGCAGTGCGCCGCCGAGGGCGCCGTCCCGATGGCGGTCGTCGCCACCGCGGGCACCACGGACTTCGGATCGATCGACCCGCTGCCCGACGTCGCCGCGCTCTGCCGGCAGTTCTCCACCTGGATGCATGTCGACGCCGCGTACGGCTGCGGACTGCTCGCCTCCGGCGAGCGCCGCCACCTCCTCGACGGCATCGAGCACGCCGACTCCGTGACCGTGGACTACCACAAGTCCTTCTTCCAGCCGGTGAGTTCCTCGGCCGTCCTGGTACGCGACCGGGCCACGCTGCGCCACGCCACGTACCACGCGGAGTACCTCAACCCGCAGCGCATGGCCACCGAGCGCATCCCCAACCAGGTCGACAAGTCCCTGCAGACCACCCGCAGATTCGACGCCCTCAAACTGTGGATGACCCTGCGCGTCATGGGCGCGGACGGCATCGGCGAGCTCTTCGACGAGGTCTGCGGCCTGGCCGCCGAGGGATGGCAGCTGCTCACCGCGGACCCGCGTTTCGACGTCGTCGTCGAGCCGCAGCTCTCCACGCTGGTGTTCCGCTGCGTCCCGGACGCCGCCACCTCACCCGTCGAGATCGACCGCGCCAACCTCTACGCCCGCAAGGCGCTCTTCGCCTCCGGCGAGGCCGTCGTCGCCGGGACGAAGGTCGGTGGCCGCCAGTACCTGAAATTCACCCTGCTCAACCCCGAAACGACCGCACAGGACATCGCCGCAGTCCTCGACCTGATCGCCGGCCACGCCGAGCAGTACCTGGGAGACTCCCTTGACCGTGCTTCCTGACCTCCACGACTTCATCGGGATCGGCCTCGGCCCGTTCAACCTCGGCCTCGCCTGCCTGACCGAACCCATCGACGAACTCAGCGGTGTGTTCCTGGAGTCCAAGCCGGACTTCGAGTGGCACGCCGGTATGTTCCTCGAAGGCTCCCATCTCCAGACGCCGTTCATGTCGGACCTGGTGACGATGGCCGACCCCACCTCGCCGTACTCCTTCCTCAGCTACCTGAAGGAACGCGGACGGCTGTACTCCTTCTACATCCGGGAGAACTTCTACCCGCTGCGGACCGAGTACAACGACTACTGCCGGTGGGCCGCCGGCCGGCTGAGCAGCGTCCGCTTCAACGAGACCGTCGAATCGGTCAGGTACGACGAGAGCACCGCTCTCTACACCGCCCGCACCCTCGCCGGAAGCCTCTTCCGCGCCCGGCACCTGGTGCTGGGCACGGGAACTCCCCCGTACATCCCGGAGGTGTGCCGGGAACTGGGCGGCGACTTCCTGCACAACTCCCGCTATCTGGAGCGAAAGGCGGCCCTCCAGGCCAAGGAGTCCATCACCCTCGTCGGCAGCGGGCAGAGCGCGGCGGAGATCTACTACGACCTGCTCTCCGAGATCGACGCGCACGGCTACCGGCTGAACTGGGTGACACGCTCACCGCGGTTCTTCCCACTGGAGTACACCAAGCTGACGCTGGAGATGACCTCCCCGGAGTACGTCGACTACTTCCACACCCTGCCCGAACAGACCCGCTACCGGCTGGAGTCCGGCCAGAAGGGACTCTTCAAGGGCATCGACGGCAATCTGATCGACGCGATCTTCGACCTGCTCTACCGGAAGAACCTGCCCGGACCGGTCCCCACCCGCCTCCTCACCAACTCCGCCCTGCTCAGTGCGCGTTACGAGGAGAGCAGCAACACGTACACGCTCGGCCTGCACCAGGAGGAGCAGGACAAGGAGTACAGCCTCACCACCGAGGGGCTGATCCTCGCCACCGGCTACCGCTACACCCCGCCGGCCTTCCTGGAGCCGATCGCCGGCCGGCTGCGCCACGACAGCCGCGGCCGCTTCGACGTGGCCCGCAACTACTCCATCGATACCACCGGGCGCGGCGTCTTCCTGCAGAACGCGGGCACGCACACCCACTCGATCACCTCGCCCGACCTGGGCATGGGTGCCTACCGCAATGCGTACATCATCGGCGAGCTGCTCGGCCGTGAGTACTACCCGGTCGAGAAGTCCATCGCCTTCCAGGAGTTCGCCGTATGAACACCGGCCTCGGTACCTTCACCGTCCGCGCCCTCGACCCTTCCCCGACCTCTCGGCCCGGTTCGAGCGGGTCAGGCTCCATGTCCGACGCCGAACTGGTGCACAGCTGGGTCACCCACCCCAAGGCATCCTTCTGGCTGATGGGCGACGCCCGGCTGCAGGACGTCGAGCGTGAGTACAGGGCGATCGCCGCCCACCCGCACCGCGACGCGTTCATAGGACTGCACAACGGGGAGCCCGCCTTCCTGATGGAGCGGTACGACCCCGCCGAGGTCGAGCTCAAGGGGCTGTACGAGGCCGAACCCGGCGACATCGGGATGCACTTCCTCGTCGCCCCGACGGACACCCCGCTGCACGGCTTCACGCACGCGGTGATCACCACTGTGCTGGAGACGCTGTTCGCCGATCCTTCGGTGCGCCGGGTCGTCGTCGAACCGGACGTCCGCAACACAGCCGTGCACGCGCTCAACAAGGCCGTGGGCTTCGAGGTCCTCCGCGAGATCGCCAAGCCGGAGAAGACCGCCCTGCTCAGCGCCTGCATCCGAGAACAGTTCCACGCCGCGCGCGAAGGAGACGCCCGATGACCACCACCGCCGCCGTCGCGCACCTCACCCCCGAGCGCTGGGCCACCGCCAACCGGCAGCTCATCCGCAAAGCCCTCGCCGAGTTCAGCCACGAGCGGCTGCTGGCCCCCGAGCCGCTCGGCGCCGACCTCTACGCGGTACGCGGCGACGACACGGCGACCGAGTACCGCTTCGCCGCCCGGCGCTTCGCTCTCGACCACTGGCAGGTCGACGCCGCCTCCGTCACCCGCCACCGGCACGGCACCGAACTGCCCCTGGACGCGCTGGAATTCTTCGTCGAACTGCGCGAGACACTGGGGCTTTCGGCGGAGGTTCTGCCGGTCTACCTGGAGGAGATCTCCTCCACACTGGCCGGAACCGCGTACAAACTCACCAAGGAGCCGGTGACCTCCGCCGCGCTCGTCGCCGCCGGATTCCAGGCGATCGAGACGGGCATGACCGAGGGCCACCCCTGCTTCGTCGCCAACAACGGGCGCCTCGGCTTCGGCATCGACGAGTACCGTGCGTACGCCCCCGAGGCGGCGAGCGCGATCCGGCTGGTCTGGCTCGCCGCCCACCGCGACCGCGCCACGTTCACGGCGGGCGCCGGGCTCGACTACGACACGCTGATCAGCGGCGAACTGAGCGGGGAGACCCGGCAGCGGTTCGCCGGCACGCTGACCGGCCTCGGGCTCGACCCCGACGACTACCTGCTCATCCCCGTCCACCCCTGGCAGTGGTGGAACAAACTGGCCGTCACCTTCGCCGGAGAAATCGCCCAGCACCGTCTGGTCTGCCTCGGCGAGAGCGACGACAGCTACCTCGCCCAGCAGTCCATCCGCACCTTCTTCAACACCGGCAACCCGGAGAAGCACTACGTCAAGACGGCACTGTCCGTCCTGAACATGGGCTTCATGCGCGGGCTCTCCGCCGCGTACATGGAGGCGACGCCCGCGATCAACGACTGGCTGTCCGGGCTCATCGAGCGCGACGAGGTGCTGCGCGCGGCCCGGTTCTCGATCATCCGCGAGCGGGCGGCCATCGGCTACCGCCACCGGACGTACGAGGCGGCCACCACCAAGGGCTCCCCGTACCTGAAAATGCTCGCCGCGCTCTGGCGGGAGAGTCCGGTGCCCGGCCTGGCGCCGGGTGAACGGGTCGCGACCATGGCATCGCTCGTCCACACCGACCACGAGGGCAACTCCGTCGCGGGCGCACTGATCGGAGAGTCGGGACTGGCCCCCGCCGACTGGCTGCGCCGCTACCTGGACGCCTACCTGGTGCCGGTGCTGCACAGCTTCTACGCGTACGACCTCGTGTACATGCCGCACGGGGAGAACGTCATCCTGGTCGTCGAGAACGGCGTCGTCACCCGCACGGTCTTCAAGGACATCGCCGAGGAGATCGCCGTCATGGACCCGGACGCGGTGCTGCCGCCCGAGGTCGAGCGGATCCGCGCCGAGGTCCCGGACGACATGAAACTGCTGTCGGTCCTCACCGACGTCTTCGACTGCTTCCTCCGTTTCCTGGGCGCCGGACTCGCCACCGAGGGGATCCTCGACGAGGAGACGTTCTGGCGGACGGTCGCCGCCTGTGTGTCCGGCTACCAGGAGTCGGTGCCGCAGCTCGCGGACAAGTTCAAGCAGTACGACATGTTCACGGAGGAATTCGCACTGTCCTGCCTGAACCGGCTCCAGCTGCGCGACAACAAGCAGATGGTCGACCTGACGGACCCGTCGGGAGCGCTGCAGCTCGTCGGCACACTCAGGAACCCGATCGCGGGCTTCTAGTGCCGCGGTCGCCAGGCGGGCCCAGAAGATCAGGCCCACCCGGCGACCGGGGACAGAGCGTCCGCAGGACGCCCGGTCACCTCACTGCTCAGGCCACGGCACCTGCGCCGACCTGTAGTAGTCGATCCCCAGCGCCGAGAACCTCGGCCCCTGCGCCGCGAGGCGCACCTTGTACGCGTCCCAGTCATGCGTGGACGCCGGCGACCAGCCCAGCTCCGCAACGCCCGGCAGCCGCGGGAACGCCATCTGCTCGACCTCGTCGCTGTTCGTCACCGTCTCCGACCAGATCGGCGCCTCGACCCCGAGGATCGAGTCCTCCGGGACTCCTTCGAGGTACGTCGCCGGGTTCCAGTCGTACGAACGCTGCACCTCGACATAGCCGGCCCAGGCCAGGCCCAGCTTGGTTTCCTTGTTGTATTTCATGTCGAGGTACGTGCGATCCGCAGGGGACAGCACGAGCTGCGTGCCGTTCTTCGCCGCGTCCGCCACCTGCTTGCGCTCGGCGGCGCCCGTCCGGTCGTACCCCCAGTACTGGGCGACCGCGCCCGCGACGGGCGTGGCCCCGGTCAGCTGATGCCAGCCGACCACGGTCTTGCCGTAGGTGCCGACGATGGCCTGCGCCCTGTTCATGAAGGTCACATAGTCGTCGTGGCTGGTGGAGTGCGCCTCGTCGCCGCCGATGTGGAGGTACGTGCCCGGCGTCAGCGCGGCCAGCTCACGGACCACGTCGTCCACGAACGTGTACGTGATCGCCTTCGGCACGCACAGCGAGCTGAAACCGACGCTCGTGCCGGTGTAGAGCGGCGGTGCGACCCCGTTGCAGTTCAGCTCGGCGTACGAGGCGAGTGCCGCATTCGTGTGACCCGGCAGGTCGATCTCCGGGACGACCTCCAGGTAGCGGGAGGAGGCGTACCGGACGATCTCCTTGTAGTCACTCTTGGTGTAGTAGCCGCCGGCTCCCCCGCCGACCTCGGTCTGCCCGCCGTACGTGGCCAGCCGCGGCCAGGAGTCGATGGCGATGCGCCAGCCCTGGTCGTCGGAGAGGTGCAGATGGAGCTTGTTCATCTTGTAGAGGGCGAGCTGGTCGATGTAGCGCTTGACCTCGGTGACGGAGAAGAAGTGCCGGGAGACATCGAGCATCGCGCTGCGGTACGCGTAGCGCGGCGCGTCCGTGACCGTGCCGCCCGCGATCTGCCACGGCCCCTCCTGGCGGCTGTTCTTCTCCACGTCCGCCGGGAGCAGCTGCCGGAGCGTCTGGACGCCGTGGAAGAGGCCCGCCGGGCCGCGCGCGGTGATGGTGACGGATCCGTGGCTCGATTTCAGCGTGTAGCCCTCCGCGCCCAGCTCGCTGTCGTCGGAGCCGAGCCGGAGCCGGATGCCGTCACCGCCGCCGCGGTCGGTGACCGGCAGGGCGTACCCCGTGGAGGGGCGCAGCACGCCCGCCAGGTAGGTGCCGATCCTCCGGGCCTCGCCGGAGTCGTCGTCGACGCGGATCTTCGTTCCCGCGGTGATGGTGTACGGGGACCCGCCCGCCTTCACCTCGGCGGGGGCGGGCACGATCTGCCCGAGCGGGCGGGGCGCGGCGGCGGGGGCCTGGCCGCTGGGCGCCGCGGCTTCTCCCGGAGCCGCGCCGACACTGGAGATTCCGGCCGCAGTGACGAGCAGCAGCGAGCCGAGCAGACGGGGAAGTGCGGTGCGCTGTTTCCTGTGCAGTCTCACAAGCCGGTCCCTTTCGACGGGTTCACACCTGTGGATCTCCTGAGCAACGAACCATCACCATGCGTATCGTGCGCCTCACGCGTGGTCAAGGTGTAGACCACTTCCCCGTTCTGCGGCCGCCGGAATCACCCGGCATGCGAGGCGCCGGGTGAGGTCGCCGTCCGCACCGAAGCGCCTCCGGGTGACTCCCGGGCGGTCCTGGCCCCGACCCGGGCGTGAAGGAGAGCGTGATCACACTCACTCCTGCCCGATATCGGGCAGAATTGTTGCGTTGAGGCTCCATTCACCGCAATATCAACGAGTGCCTGAACGCCGCTCGTCGCACGACGACCTCATCGATCACCTGGTGCGCTCCACCACGCTCCAGCGCGGCGAAGCCGCCCGGGTGATCCTCGATGTGCTGGCGTACTTCGACGAGACGACCGACGACTTCGTCCGCCGCCGCCACCGCGAACTGCAGTCCGGCGGCCTGGTGAACACGGAGATCTTCGAACGCATCTCGGCCGAGCTGCCGCACCGGGCGGTCGCGCCGCCGGAGCTCTCGCTCCGCCAGCTGCGCCGCATCGTCTACGGCTGAGCACCAGGCACCACAACGACATCGATGGAGGGGCAGAGACTCTATGTGCGGAATCGTCGGATATATCGGAAAGCGTGATGTGGCACCGCTGCTGCTGGAGGGGCTGCAGCGGCTGGAGTACCGGGGGTACGACTCCGCGGGCATCGTCATCACCGGCAAGGCAGCGGCCGGAAAGCCCGCCACGCTGAAGATGGTCAAGGCGAAGGGCCGAGTCCGCGAGCTGGAGGCCCGCGTCCCCAAGCGTTTCACCGGCACCACCGGCATCGCCCACACCCGCTGGGCCACCCACGGCGCCCCGAGCGACGAGAACGCCCACCCGCACCTGGACGCCGAGAACAAGGTCGCCGTCGTCCACAACGGCATCATCGACAACGCCTCCGAGCTCCGTGCGAAGCTCGTCGCCGACGGCATCGTCTTCCTCTCCGAGACCGACACCGAGGTGCTGGTCCACCTGATCGCCCGTGCGCAGGCGGACACCCTGGAGGAGAAGGTCCGCGAGGCGCTTCGCTCGGTCGAGGGCACGTACGGCATCGCCGTCATGCACGCCGACTTCAACGACCGCATCGTCGTCGCGCGCAACGGCTCCCCGGTCGTCCTCGGCATCGGCGAGAAGGAGATGTTCGTCGCCTCCGACGTCGCCGCGCTGGTCGCCCACACCCGTCAGGTCGTCACCCTCGACGACGGCGAGATGGCCACCCTCAAGGCCGACGACTTCCGTACGTACACGACGGAGGGCTCGTCCACGACGGCCACGCCGACCACCGTGGAGTGGGAGGCCGAGTCGTACGACATGGGCGGCCACGACACGTACATGCACAAGGAGATCTCCGAGCAGGCCGACGCCGTCGACCGGGTGCTGCGCGGCCGCATCGACGACCGGTTCTCCACCGTGCACCTGGGCGGTCTCAACCTGGACGCCCGTGAGGCGCGCGGGGTCCGCCGGATCAAGATCCTGGGCTGCGGCACCTCGTACCACGCGGGCCAGATCGGCGCCCAGCTCATCGAGGAGCTGGCCCGCATCCCCGCGGACGCCGAGCCCGCCTCCGAGTTCCGCTACCGCAACCCGGTGGTCGACCCCGACACCCTGTACGTCGCGGTCTCCCAGTCCGGTGAGACGTACGACGTGCTGGCCGCCGTCCAGGAGCTCAAGCGCAAGGGCGCACGGGTCCTCGGTGTGGTCAACGTGGTCGGCTCGGCGATCGCCCGGGAGGCCGACGGCGGTACGTACGTCCACGCCGGCCCCGAGGTCTGCGTCGTCTCCACCAAGTGCTTCACCAACACGGTGGTCGCGTTCGCGCTGCTCGCCCTGCACCTGGGCCGCATCCGCGACCTGTCGGTCGCCGACGGCAAGCGGATCATCGAGGGGCTGCGCAAGCTGCCCGCGCAAATCACCGAGATCCTCGAGAGCGAGGACGAGATCAAGAAGCTGGCCGCGGAGTACGCGGACGCCAAGTCGATGATGTTCATCGGCCGGGTGCGCGGCTACCCCGTCGCCCGTGAGGCCTCACTGAAGCTCAAGGAGGTCTCGTACATCCACGCCGAGGCCTACCCGGCGTCCGAGCTGAAGCACGGCCCGCTGGCCCTGATCGAGCCCGCGATGCCGACGGTCGCGATCGTGCCGGACGACGACCTGCTGGAGAAGAACCGCGCCGCGATGGAGGAGATCAAGGCCCGCAGCGGCCGGATCCTCGCGGTCGCGCACCAGGTCCAGGAGAAGGCCGACCACACCATCGTGGTGCCGAAGAACGAGAACGAGCTGGACCCGATCCTGATGGGCATCCCGCTCCAGCTCTTCGCGTACCACACGGCGCTGGCCATGGGCCGCGACATCGACAAGCCGCGGAACCTCGCGAAGTCCGTCACCGTCGAGTAGCCCCCCGCCCCCCGTACGGCAGGAGAGCGGCCCCGCACCACGTCACGAAAGGTGCGGGGCCGCTCTCTCCCGTTGGCCGGTGCCGCCCCAGGTCGCACCGGCCGGTGACTGCCTCAGCCGGCGGCCGTCACGCCCCGGCCGGCAGCACGCCCCGGCAGCGCCGTCGGCCACTTGGCCAGCGCCGCCGTCGCTCCGTACCAGGCGGCGAGACCGGCCACCGCGGCCAGCCAGCCGCCGACCTTGCCGAGCCCGTCACTGCCGGCGAACTGCCCGACGCCCAGGAGCAGAAGCCCCAGGAAGAGCAGTGCGTACGTCCCCTGCGCGAGCAGACCGCCGCCGGCCGCCCCGAGGGTGAGACTCAGCGCGAACAGCGCCCAGAGCAGCAGGAACAGCCCCGCCGCATGACCGGAGACATGGGCATCGGCACCGGTGCCCCAGGTGAACCAGAAGGCGCCGAGCCCGACGAAGGACGTGCCGGTGAAGGCGCTGCCGCCGCGGAACTCCAGCAGTCCGGCGACGAACAGGGCGATACCGCCGACATACAGTGCGAGCGAGACGGCGTCGGCCGCCGTCACCCCGTCGATGACCCGGGTGTGACCGATACCGAACGCCAACAGGGTGAGTCCCAGGGCGAGATGGCCGAGGGTGGAGGTGCTGCTGCTTCCCGCAGAGACGTCATTGTCCACGGCGGGCTCCCTTCAAAGGCAGTGGTGCTGTTTCCCAGTGACCCTTATGTACCCTTCACAAGCGCACAATTCACCTTTACGTGTGAGTAGATTGCCTGTTTTCAAGGGCGAGTTGACGCCACGTCGGCCATCCGGCCAGGACGCCCCGCGCCAGGAGGAAAGAGCCCGAGGACTGTCCCGTAACCCCTGGTGGGCACACGACGACAGCTACGGCACCTCGCCGCGTGTCGGAACCTCCGAACACGCCCAGCATGCGGACGCTCCTCCGCCTTGCGATGCACCGCATCCGACGCCGTTCGCTGATCCAGCAGGGATGACGGGACAGCCCTGAGACCGACCGGTCTCAGGGAATGACCACGACCGGGCGCTGTGCGCGCCGCGCCAGCCGCCCCGCCACCGAGCCGAAGATCCGGCCGACGATGCCGTGCGTGGAGCCGACGACGATCGCGTCGGCCGAGTACTCCCGGCCGACCTCCTCCAGCTCGTGACAAATGTCGCCGCCCCGCTCGACGAGCACCCACGGCACCTCGCAGAGGTAGTCCGCACAGGCGAGCTCCAGACCGAGGACCTCGGTGCGGTGATCGGGCACATCGACGAAGACGGGCGGCTCGCAGCCCGCCCAGACCGTGGTCGGAAGCCGATTGGCGACATGGACGATGATCAGGCCGGAACCTGACCTTCGGGCCATCCCGATGGCATAGGCGAGGGCTCGCTCACTGGACGTGGAGCCGTCGAAGCCGACCACGACCCCATGCCGGAAGGCGGGATCGCAGGAGTGGCGTGGTTCTTCGACCGCCAAGGGGTCCGACGATGGGTCGGCTACCTGCTTGCGGTCCGCGGGTTCGGGGATTTCGTGACCGGCCATCGGTGTCTCGGCGAAGAGAGTCCTCGTGAGGAGAGCGGCTTGGGGAAGGTGTATCAGCGGGCAGTTTTGTGGTGTCCGGGAATCATCTTCCCAACCCCTTACCCCCAAGGGTACGGCGCCACTCTTCCACTGCCCAGACTCCCGCAAAGCGCGTGCGACGTTCCAGGGAGCATGCCCGAGGCAGCCGCAGATGGCAATGCCGGTTGCGTGGTACACCGAGGCCGCCCCACCGGGGCCTGCGCCGGGCGACCAACTGCGGCGGACACCCGGCGGCAACCGAGTCGCACCACAGAGTCACCACCCGCAGGGTGCCCACCGCACCGCATCACCGCGCCGCCCCGGGGCGCGGTGATGCGCCCGCACCCGCCCCGACCGACCGACCGTGCCCGTCACCACCGCCGTCCGGTCCGCGACCGGCGTGGTCCGCCGGGCGGGGTTCAGCCGCCTGCCCGAACCGGCCGTCCTCGTGGCGTACCGCACATCCGCCGGCGATGCCGACGCTCTCGCTCCCGGCCTCGTGGGGCGGCACCGCCGCCTGCCGCATCCTGCTCCGCCGGTCCGAACGCGCGGCCGCCCACCGGACCGAGGGGCGCACAGGAGTAGCCGCACGGAGGGGGTCGCGCGCCGGTCGAACGACTGAATCCGGCACACGCAACCGTATGTTTTCAGCCAACTTCTCACCCCTGTCGATTCCTTGGCGAATTGGCCGATCAACCCCCTTGCCACCAGGCAAGAAGAGACCACGCGGTACGCTTCCACCCGATAGGGACGGGCCACGAACGGGAGGCGCACTTCCCTGCGCGGCCCGGGGGTGGAACGCTTCGTGATCGAATGCTTCCCGCCAAGTGGCCATGTCGATATAGCGCCGGTTGGTCAACTTGTCACGACGGCACCACGAAACGCAGTAGATTCGATCTTGGGTGCCGAAGACTGGGGACTCGTGCAAGACCGAGGGGAAATGTGCAGGAGCGACAGGCCCGTAAGGACCAGGAAGACGCGAACATCGAGGGGGGCTTAGCGTCATGAGCCAGGACTCCGCCGCCGCAACGGAGGCTGTACGAAAGCTCGGCGGACGACGACGTCGCGAAGTCGTCGCCGTCCTGCTGTTCAGCGGCGGCCCCATCTTCGAGAGCTCCATCCCGCTCTCCGTGTTCGGGATCGACCGCCAGGACGCGGGAGTTCCGCGCTACCGACTTCTCGTCTGCGGCGGGGAGGAGGGGCCGCTGCGCACCACCGGTGGGCTCGAACTCACCGCGCCCTACGGGCTGGAGGCGATCAGCAGGGCAGGCACCGTCGTGGTGCCCGCCTGGCGTTCGATCACCTCGCCGCCGCCCCCCGAGGCGCTGGACGCGCTGCGCCGTGCCCATGAGGAAGGGGCCCGCATCGTCGGGCTGTGCACCGGCGCGTTCGTGCTCGCCGCCGCGGGGCTGCTGGACGGCCGCCCCGCGACCACGCACTGGATGTACGCCCCGACGCTGGCCAAGCGCTACCCGTCGGTCCACGTCGATCCGCGCGAGCTGTTCGTCGACGACGGCGATGTGCTCACCTCCGCCGGGACAGCGGCAGGAATCGATCTCTGTCTGCACATAGTCCGCACGGACCACGGAACCGAGGCCGCCGGGGCATTGGCCCGGCGGCTCGTCGTGCCCCCGCGGCGCAGTGGCGGTCAGGAGCGCTACCTCGACAGGTCTTTACCCGAGGAAATCGGCTCCGACCCGCTCGCCGAGGTCGTGGCCTGGGCGCTGGAGCACCTCCACGAGCAGTTCGACGTGGAGACGCTCGCCGCGCGCGCCTACATGAGCAGGCGGACCTTCGACCGGAGGTTCCGTTCGCTGACCGGCAGCGCACCGCTCCAGTGGCTGATCACCCAGCGCGTGCTGCAGGCGCAGCGGCTGCTGGAGACGTCCGACTACTCGGTCGACGAGGTCGCGGGCCGCTGCGGCTTCCGCTCGCCGGTCGCGTTGCGCGGGCACTTCCGGCGCCAGCTGGGCTCCTCCCCCGCCGCGTACCGGGCCGCGTACCGGGCCCGCCGTCCGCAGGGCGGACCCATGGAGCCGGTGGCGACGGCGATCGAGACGGTCGTGCCCGCACAGGGCACGTCCGCGAGCCGGAGGGCCGGCCTGTCGGCGACCCCGTCGGGCTCTCCGGCCGCAGCCGCCACGGCGGCCGGGACGGAGCAGCCGGAGCACGGGAAGCCGAGCTCCGACGCATACGCCACCGGGCGCCCGACCCTGCCGGGGCAGCGCAGCGCCCCGTAGGGTGGGACGTATGAACGATCGCATGGTGTGGATCGACTGCGAGATGACCGGGCTCTCGTTGACGGAAGACGCACTCATCGAGGTGGCCGCGCTGGTCACCGACTCGGAGTTGAACGTGCTCGGCGAAGGGGTGGACATCGTGATCCGCCCGCCGGACAGGGCCCTGGAGACGATGCCCGAGGTGGTGCGGCAGATGCACACCGCCTCGGGCCTCCTCGACGAGCTGGCCGACG
Organism: Streptomyces sp. NPDC051020; assembly: GCF_040683105.1. Lineage (NCBI taxonomy): Bacteria > Bacillati > Actinomycetota > Actinomycetes > Kitasatosporales > Streptomycetaceae > Streptomyces > Streptomyces sp. NPDC051020. The sequence goes on from NZ_JBFBCG010000001.1 coordinate 221,672, forward strand.
GCACCACGCTCGTCGACGCCGAGGCCCAGGTGCTGGCCTATGTGCGCGAGCACGTGAAGGAGCCGGGCAAGGCACCGCTCTGCGGGAACTCGGTCAGTACCGACCGGGGATTCCTGGCCCGGGACATGGCGGCCCTGGAGACCTACCTGCACTACCGGATCGTCGATGTGTCCTCGGTCAAGGAGCTGGCCCGCCGCTGGTACCCGAGGGCGTACTTCAACAGTCCGGAGAAGAACGGCAACCACCGGGCGCTCGCGGACATCCGTGACTCCATCACGGAGCTGCGGTACTACCGGGAGGCGATCTTCGTACCGCAGCCCGGGCCGGACTCGGAGCAGGCCAAGGCCATCGCGACACGCCTGACGGCGCCGCCGTCGTAGGACCTCGGGAAGCCGCTGGTCACGGGCGTTTCAAGGTCTGGGATCAGCGGCTGAACAACGGGGGCGCGAGCACCCCCTCGGACCCTGTACACTTTTTCTCGGCCGGTCAGAAAAGACCGGACACGGTGGGTATAGCTCAGATGGTAGAGCACCTGGTTGTGGTCCAGGATGTCGCGGGTTCGAGTCCCGTTACTCACCCTGAATGAAGAAGGCCTGACCTGTGAAAACAGGTCAGGCCTTCTTCGTGTCCCGGTACTTGGGAACATCGCGGGAACACGGCGGCAGGTCCTGCGCCGTATCGTCCCCACGCGGCGAGCATCGCGGAGTCACGGCTCCGTCACACCGACGCCGCCGGACGCGAGCGGCACCGTCTGTGAAGCCGCGACCACAGCGCACCCCACCGCCGTCAGCACCAGATGGCCTTCGATGAGCCGGTGCCGGTCGAGCACGTCCCCCAGCGGAACAAGTGCGACCAGCCCGACCGGACAGCTGCTCCGGCCGACAGCGACAAGCCACCCCAGGCCGCCCGGCGCGAGCCCCCTCACCGGGGGGCCCAGGGCGTGTTTCGAAAGTGGCGTCGTCCGCCCGTAGGGCGTGCCGGGCGCCGCGACGGGGCAAACCTTGCCGGTCGCGGCACTAGTGACGGTCGTCACTCCGGCATCCGTCCGGCAGCGGGCGTCACGACGAGTCGCGGACGATCAGCTCGGTGGGAAGCACGATCTGCGGGCGTTCCAGTTCCTCGCCCGCGATCTCCTGGAGCAGCAGCCGGGTCATCTCCCGGCCCATCTCCTCGATCGGCTGACGCACGCTGGTGAGCGCGGGGTCCATGTGGCGGGCCACGGCCGAGTCGTCAAAGCCGACGAGCGCCACATCGTCCGGGATACGCCGGCCCGCCTCTCGGAGCACCTGACGGGCGCCCGCGGCCATCACGTCGGAGGCGGCGAAGACCGCGTCGACATCGGGCCGACGGGCCAGCAGGTCGCGCATGGCGCGGGCGCCGCCCTCCTCGGTGAAGTCGGCGGGGGCGACCAGCCGCTCGTCCAGGTCGAGACCGGCCGAGGCGACGGCCTCGCGGTAACCATCGAGGCGCCGCTGCGCACCGTACACATCAAGGTGTCCGGTGATCGTGGCGATGGACCGGCGGCCCCGGGAGATCAGATGGTCGACGGCGCTGCGGGCACCCTCGAAGTTGTCCGAGTCGACCGCGGCGAGCGGTTCCGAGGCGGATCTGCGGCCGCTCATCACGGCCGGCATCCCGAGCTGCTCCAGCAGATCGGGCAGCGGATCGTCGGCGTGCACGGAGACCAGCAGCACACCGTCGACGCGGTGCGCGGTCAGATACTGGGCCAGCCGCCGGCGCTCACGGTCGCTGCCCGCCAGGGTGAGCAGCAGCTGCATGTCGGTGTCGGCGAGGGCCGCGCCGACACCCCGCACGATGTCGGAGAAGTACGGCTCGGCGAAGAAGCGGCTCTCCGACTCGGGCACGACGAGGGCGATGGCGTCCATGCGGTTCCCGGCCAGGGCGCGGGCCGCGCGATTGGGCACGTAACCCAGCTCGGCGACCGCAGCCTCCACTGCCTCACGGGTGTGCGCGCTGACCCGCGGTGAACCATTGATGACCCGCGAGGCGGTGCCGCGCCCCACGCCCGCTCGTGCCGCGACTTCTTCGAGCGTGGGCCGCCCACCGCTCCGTACTCGCGCTACCGTCATGGCCGCCTCCCGTTTCGCGGTCAATTTCTCACAGTCGGATAACCGAACCAAGTCCCGATGTGGGATCCCTCGACACTCCACCGGGCCGGCCGCCCGCACCGCAGCATCCTTTGGGAGCGCTCCCACTCTATGCGCGCGATCAAGGACCTCGCAGCGCGGAGGGCCCGGAGACTCAACTGCCGGAGAGAAACGCCTGAGACCCGGCACAGGGCCGGGTCTCAGGGATCCTCTACTGCCGGGAGGGGCACCGGTCAGGACGCGTCGGCCGGGGGAAGCGCGTGGCGGCGGATCACCTCCGCGTACCAGTGGGCGCTGGCCTTGGGGATGCGGCGCTGGGACGCGTAGTCCACGTACACCGCACCGAACCGCTTGGAGTATCCGTACGCCCACTCGAAGTTGTCCATCAGCGACCACAGGAAGTAGCCGCGGACGTCCGCGCCGTCGGCGACGGCACGCCGCACGGCGTCGAGATGGCCGCGCAGATACTCGATCCGCTCGGGGTCCTCGACCCGGCCCTCAGGAGAGACGTAGTCGTCGAAGGCTGCGCCGTTCTCGGTGACCATCAACGGCAGCCCGGGGTGGTCACGGGTGACGTCCATCAGCAGGTTGTACAGGCCGTCGGGGTCGATCGGCCAGTTCATCGCGGTCCGCGGCTTCCCCTCGGAGAGGTGGAAGGCGACATGTTCGGAGCCGGGCCACGGGGAGTGGTCGCTGGCGCCGTGACCGTCGTTGCGCGAGTCGCCGGCGCCCTCGGCAGGCGTGGAAACCAGCGTCGGCGTGTAGTAGTTGACGCCCAGGACGTCGACGGGGCGGGAGATCGCGGCCAGGTCCCCGTCGTGGACCAACTGCGACCAGTCGACGAGGTGCGCGGTGTCGGCGATCAGATCCTCGGGGTACTCGCCGCGCAGCATCGGCCCGGTGAACACCCGGTTGCCCACCGCGTCGATCCGACGGGCGGCGTCCACATCGGCCGCGCTGTCGGTCAGCGGGCGGACCTGGTGGAGATTGAGGGTGACCGAGGTCTGCGCGCCGGCAAGAAGCCGACCGCGCAGCACCTCGATCGCCCGGCCGTGGGCGAGGTTGAGGTGGTGGGCCGCCCGCAGGGCGGACACGGCCTCGGTGCGGCCGGGAGCGTGCACACCGGAGCCGTAACCGAGGAAGGCCGAGCACCACGGCTCGTTGAACGTGGTCCACATGCCGACGCGGTCACCGAGGGCGCCGGCCATGATGGCGGCGTAGTCGGTGAAACGCTCGGCGGTCACCCGCTGCGGCCAGCCGCCCGCGTCCTCCAGCTCCTGGGGAAGGTCCCAGTGGTAGAGCGTCGCGACGGGAGTGATGCCGGCTTCGAGCAGCTCGTCGACGAGCCTGCGGTAGAAGTCCAGGCCGCGCTCGACGGCGGGGCCCCGGCCGGTGAGCTGCACCCGGGGCCAGGAGATGGAGAAACGGTAGGCCTTCAGCCCCAGTTGCTTCATCAGCTGCACGTCGTCGCGGTAGCGGTGGTAGTGGTCGGCGGCGATGTCGCCGGTGTCACCGTTGCGGACCTTGCCCGGTGTGCGGCTGAAGGTGTCCCAGATGGAAGGGGTGCGGCCGCCCTCGGCGGCGGCACCCTCGACCTGGTAGGCGGCGGTGGCCGCCCCCCAGACGAAACCGGCCGGGAAGTCCGTTGCCTCGGGTGCCCGCTGCGGGGCGATGTCGGGTCGTACGGCGGTCATGCGGGAGCGCTCCCAAGAATGGACGGACAGAGTCAGGGAAGGAGAGGGACTCCGGGTCCCGTGCGGCCTGCGGTCAGGCGCAGGCCGCACGGGACGCCAGGGAAGAGTCGGGTGACGTCACGTCAGCCCTTGACGGCGCCGGACATGATCCCCCCGACGATCTGCCTACCGAAGATCACGAACACCACGAGCAGCGGCAGCGTGCTGATCAGCGCGCCGGCCATCACGATGCTCTGGTCGGGGGTGTACGAGGCGCTCAGCTGGCCGAGGGCCACCTGGAGCGTGGGGTTCTGCTGGTTCAGCGCCAGGTAGGGCCAGAAGAAGTCGTTCCACGCCTGTACGAAGGTGAGCATCCCGAGCACCGTCATCGCGGGACGGGCCACCGGGAGCACGATGCTCAGCACGATACGGAAGTTGTTCGCCCCGTCGACCTTGGCGGCCTCGATGAGCTCGTACGGCAGCGCCTCGGACAGGTACTGACGCATGAAGAACACGCCGAACGCGCTCACCAGGGTCGGGAAGATCACCGACTCCAGTTTTCCGCCCCAGCCGATGTCGGACATCATCATGAACAGCGGGACGACGCTGAGCTGCGGCGGGATCGTCAGGGTGGCGATGACCGCGGCCATCAGTCCGCTGCGGCCCCGGAACCGCATCTTGGAGAAGGCGTAACCGGCCAGCGTGCAGAAGAAGAGCGTCGCTGCCGTGATGCAGCCGGAGACAATGACGCTGTTGACGATCGCCTTGCCCAGATGTGCCTGGTTCCAGGCCGCGTCCAGGTTGTGCATGAGCCGTCCGCCCGGCAGGAAGGGCGGTGTGGAAGCCAGCACCTCGTCCTGCGTGTGGGAGGCGGCCACCAGGGTCCAGTACATCGGCAGGACCGAGCCGATGCCGACGACGGCCAGGGCGATATAGGCGAACGGGCCACCCTGCAACTGCTTGCCCGCGCCCGGCTTGAACCGGCTCGGGCGCAGGCGCGCCCGGTGGGCCGTGTGCGGGACGCCGGTCTCCGGGGCTTTGGTGGAGCTGGTCATGGTCATTGGATATCGCTCCCGGTCATACCGCGGATGTGCGTACGAAGCGGCCGATGAGCCAGTTGACCGCAGCGATGATCAGCAGGAGGGCGAGCATCGCCCAGGCCACTGCTGCGGCGGGACCGAGATGCCCGAGGTTCCAGCCGTAGTTGTAGAGGTAGACGCTGAGCGTCTCGTACTGATGCTCGTTGCCGCCCGTGGCACCGAGCGTGCCGCCTTCCAGCAGCAGGGGCTCACCGAACAACTGCATGGAGCCGATGGTCGAGATGACGATCGTGAACAGGATCGTGGGCCGCAGCGAGGGGATGGTCACCTTGCGGAACTGCTGCCACCGCGAGGCACCGTCGAGCGAGGCAGCCTCGTACAGATCGCTCGGCACCGCCTGCATGGCGGCGAGGTAGATCAGCGTGTTGTAACCGGTCCAGCGCCAGATCACGATGACGGAGATCGCGATCTTGGACGTCCAGTGCCCGTTGGCCCAGTTGGTGTCGCCGAAGCCGACGAACTCCAGCGCCCAGTTCAGCAGACCGCCGTCGGCCCGGAAGACCAGGGCGAAGACCAGGGCCGCGGAGGCCACGGAGGTGGCGTACGGAGTGAGGATGACCGTCCGCCAGAAGGTGCTGGCGCGCAGCTTGTAGTTCAGCAGGTGGGCCAGGCCGAGTGCGACCAACAGCTGTGGGACCGTCGACATGACGCCGATGAGGAAGGTGTTGGTGACGGCGGTCCAGAACTCGCCGTCATGCAGGATCCTGTCGAAGTTGTCCCAGCCGACCCACTCCATCCGGTCCAGGCCGGTCATCTCCACCCGGTGCAGGGCGATCCAGCCGGTATAGAGCAGCGGATAGAGCCCGAAGGCGCCGAAGACGAGGAAGAACGGGGCTATGTAGGCGTACGGCGACGCCTTGTCGTCGAACCGCCACAGCCGACGCCGCCACGCCTGCCGGCGGGGGCCGGTCTGCGGCTGCTGGGAGCCGCCGGGTGGCGGGGCATAGGCGTCCCGGGTGGGAGTCGAGGTGGCCACGGGCGGGAGTCCTTCCCTGGTTACTTGGGGTACCCGGTACGGGGGCGCCCCGTCAGGGGCTGGGGTGTGGGTGGTTGCGCACGGCCGTGGACGTCCACGGGGTGGCCGGAGGGGCGCCGGCCGGACCGGACGGGTCCACGGTGCGCCCGGGAGGTACCCCGTGGTGTGTCCGGGCACGCCGTGGAGGGGCCGATGAGCACCCGGCACACCGGACGGCCCCTGGGTGCGGGGGCGGGCCGGGTGGTCAGGAGCGTGCAGGCGCGGGCGGCCCGGTGGCCGCCCGCTGCTGCGACGGTCAGCCGATCGCCTTGTCGATCGCGCCGGTCGCAGCCTTCCACGCGTCGTCCGGGCTGGTGCCGCGCTGCTCCATGTTGTTGATCTGGGTGGAGATGGTGTCCTTGATGACGCCGTCCTTCGGGCCGAGAACGGTCTCGGGGATCGATGTGGCCTCGCCGGCGTAGATCTGGCCGATCGGGGCGTCGTTGAAGTACGGCAGCGTCGCGTTCTTCACGTCCGGCAGCTCGTACGCACCCTTGTTGGACGGGAAGCTGCCGATCGCCTTGAAGACGGCGGCCTGCTGCTCGGGGGCGGTCAGCCACGTGACGAGCTTGATGGCCTCGTCGACGTTCTTGCCCGACTTGGGCACGGCGAGGAAGGAGCCGCCCCAGTTGGCGGCGGTCGCACCGGGCGCGGTGGTGATGTTCCACTTGCCCTTGTTGCTGTCACCGGCGTTGATCGAGATCTGACCGGCCATCCATGCGGGGCAGGCCACGGTGGCGACAGTGCCCTTGCGCAGTGCGGCCTTCCACGGGTCGGTGAACTGGGCGAGGCCCTGGGTCAGCTTCTTCGACGCCGCCTCGGCCGCAAGGTCCCAGCCCTGCTTGACGCTGGGGCTCTCCTTGTAGATCGGCTTGCCGCTCTCGTCGTAGTACTGCTTCGCGTTGGAGCTCACCACGGCGTTGAACATCGCGCTCGCGGAGTCCATGAAGAAAGTGCCTTTGGGGGCCTTCTTCTTGTACTCCTCACCGAGCTTGAGGTAGTCCGCCCAGCCGCCGGCGACCCTCTTGGCGACCTCCTCGCGGTCGGTCGGCAGAGCGGCCTGCTTGAAGAGGTCGGTGTTGTAGCAGAGGGACATCGGACCGATGTCGGTGCCCGCGCCGATCACCGCGCCGTCTGCCGTGGTGGCCTGCTTCTCCTTCCAGGAGACCCAGTCATCGACGTTGATGACCTTGCTGAGGTCGGCGAAGGAGGTCGCCTTGGTGTCGACGATCTCCTTGATCCGGCCGACCTCGATGCCCTGGACGTCCGCCAGACCGCTGCCCGAGTTCAACTGCTGGAGCAGCTTGGGGTAGTAGACCTTCTCATCGGAGGTGACGTCCTCCTTGACCGTGATGTTCGGGTGCAGCTCGTGGTACTTGGCGAAGAGACCGGCTTCCTTGTAGCCGAACTGCCCGAAGTCGGCAACGGTCAGCGTGATCTTCCCGTTCGCGCCGGAGCCTGTGTTGTCCGATGAATCCGAGTCGCTGCTGCAGCCGGTCAGCAACAGGGCCGTGGCTGTCAGGCCCGTGGTGGCCAGAACCGCGGCTCTGCGGCTTCGACCGGCGACGGTGCGGGTGATGCGCATTCCACTACTCCTTGTTCCAGGGTGGGACTGGCGTTCTGACTGCGCGGCATACGCGCTGGTTGTGTGCGGGTGCCGGGTGGTGCAAGGGGGGAGGACACGGGCAGTGCCGTTCGCGTGAGAAGGCCTCAGGCGATGTGGGAGCGCTCCCATGCGTCGATGCCGGAAGGTTCCTTCCTTGAAGGTGTGGGTGTCAAGAGTTGAAGACGCTTCCGTTGCCCGAGTGTGTCCTGCACGTCACGAGACCGTGTCCCGCCGAAGGCTTGCCAAAGGAGGTGCACGTAATCCCCGGACTGGCAGGCTCTTGACTTCCAGCAGGTCAAAGGCTTGTTGACGAACGCTCACAGAATCGGCCGACGGACGTCCCCGTCGGCACGGCGCAGGCGCCCCGGCTCCGGGAAACGGTTCGCGTGCCACCTCGCTCGCACGGGAGGGCCCGCTGGAAGGTGAACGAGGTGCGGCGCCCGAGGGCGGCTCCGGTCCGCCTGCGCGTTATTTCCCCGAAGCCGGCACCCGGGACATCGCCCGGCCGTACGCGCGGGGCAGATGCGGCGCTCTCCGCGGTGAATCGGGGGAAGGGAGCAGGCCATCGGCCTCGGCGGCCGGAACCTACATCACGCCCAGGCCACGCTTGACCAGCCGCTGGAACTCCCGGGTGTACGTATCCATCAGTTCCTTGGCCTCCTGGTACAACTCGCGGACTGCCGAGTGCACAGCGGGAAGCAGCAGTTGGTCGGTCCGCGACTGGTGCGAACGGATCTCGGCATCCACATAAGCGGCCTTGCGGCGAACGATGCCCGGCATCTCCCAGAGCTCCACGGGATCGGCGGCCATGGAGGTCCAGGCGGGTGCCGAGCGCGACATGCCGGGGGCCACCGCCTGCCACGGTTCGGTGGGCGTGTGACCGCCGAGAGCGGGGCGTAACTGAATCCTCGCTTCAATGAACGGCGCGCAGAATTGGGTCAGTCCGTCCGGAAGGGTGTCCATCTTGGCGACGGTCGCCGCCTTGATGCTCGCCCGCCCGGCGAAACGGCCCACCGCCGCCGTGGCGACGGCCCCGGCGACCGCTCCTGCCAGACCGATCCAGGCAACCGGTATCTCCGACTGTGCCATCGCCCCCCTCTGCATGGACACGTCCAGTGCCGTGATTCTGGCAGGCACGGGCGGCGTGGCACATCCCGGGTGAACACGGTCTCACACGGCGGGGATGTGGCCGCCGTCCCGCACCCCTGCTTCCCCGCAACCGGCCACGCCGTACGGCACGGTGCGGAGTGACGGGACGACGGCGTCCGGGTCGTCTTCGAGCTCGGCGCCGGTGCGGCGCCACGTCACTGGAACGCGGAGGACGGCGGCGCCGGTGACGGACGGGCGTCCGCGTCGCGCACCGCGGCCGCGCCGCCGGTGAAGTCGGCGAGTTCCCGGCCGTGTTCGACGCGTCCCGGGTGCGGGTCGGTGGCGACCCTGCGGGTCAGTTCGGCGACCTTGAGCGGCAGCCCGGAGGCGAGCAGCACGGCGTTGCCGAAGCGGCGGCCGCGCAGCACCGCCGGGTCGGCGGCGAGGGCCAGTTCGGGGAAGACGGCGGCGGCGGTGGCGATCTGGCCGCGGAGATGGGCCAGCGGCGGGCCATCGGTGAGATTGGCCACGTACTGCCCGGTGGGCTTCAGCACCCGGCGCACGTCGCTGAGGAACTCGGTGCTGTTGAGGTGGGCGGGGGTGCGGGATCCGCTGAACACGTCGGCGATGACGAGGTCCGCCCAGTCGTCCGGGATCTTCCCGAGCCCGGCGCGGGCATCGGTGGAGCGGACCCGGATCCGGGCCTGCGGGTCCAGGGGCAGCTCCCGGCGGACCAGTTGGACGAGCGCCGCGTCCAGCTCGACGATCTGCTGGGTGGAACGGGGGCGGGTCGCGGCGATGTAGCGGGCGAGGGTGAAGGCGCCGCCGCCCAGGTGCACGACGTGCAGGGGCTGTTGCGCGGGAGCGACGAGATCCGCGATGTGGCCGATCCGGCGCTGGTAGGAGAAGGAGAGGTGCGTGGGGTCGTCGAGGTCGACATGGGACTGAGGGGCGCCGTCGAGGTTCAGCGTCCAGGCATGGGGGCGCTCCCGGTCGGGTATCAGCTCGGCGAGACCACCGTCGACCGCCTCGGCGAGGGTCTCCGGCCTGCGGTCGGAACGCTTCCGGGCGTTCGCGCCACCGCTGGATGCTCCTCGACGTGCCACTGCTGTTTCCCCTGCTCACTGCTCATCGCCCCGGTGCCGGACCGGCATCGGTGGGGAACACGCCCCCGGCCATTATGAGCTCAGCAGCAGTTGTCGGCCGCCTCGATCAGCCGGGCCGCCTGGTCGAGGGCAGCCCGCAGCGCGGCAGGGTCGGTGACCGGGGCGTCGGCGGCGGGCGGCAGCAGCCAGCCGCTGCCGGAGACCGGCGGCTCGGCGGGAATGCGGAGCCCGCGGCCGCTCGTCTGCGTACAGGCACTGCCCGGTACGTCCCAGGCCTCGGCGGTGCCCGGCGGCACCAGAAAGCCGAGGGTGTCGCAGGCGTCGTCGTGCAGGACCGGGCCGACTGCCTCCTGATCGGCGCCGCGGCGCAGGATGTCGACGGCCTCGAGGCCCTGGCGGGCGGGGACGGTCACCAGCTCGCAGGGCCCGGGGGCGGGGAGCGGCAGGGGCTCCGCCACGGCGGGCTCGGGGGCCGGGGGCCGGGGTGGGGCGGGTTCGCGGGTGGCGGGCTCACGCTCCGCAGCCCCGGAACCGGTGGTCGTCGTCGCAGTCGTCCGCGAGCCGGTCTCCGTGCCGAGATGCAACAAGGGACCTCTCCTCTCATCGCCGGGCGGAGCCAGACTCCGTCTCCACATCAACCAACGCGTCAACTACGTCAAGGGCTACGGTGCCACGCCGCCGCAAAGGATGGCAGTTCATGGCGGATCGCGGCCGAGATACCCGTTTTATGGCTCCTCCCCCCCCGGATAAATCCGGGGGCTTCTCCTGCGGCGCCGCCGTCGTAGAGGAGTCGTCGACCGACGACAACGCCGCCAGGCGCCGCCCATCGGCACGCGACGCCACCCCACCTCTGTGCGCGGCCTCTGAAGCCGGTGGTCCCCTCGAAAGAAGGTCTGATGGGCAAACACTGCGTGTGCGGTCCGTCACAGCAGGTACCTTCTTGCTCCGCCGGGACACCGGAAACAAGCCTGGCTTGCACCAGAGAGGGCCCAGCCATGGTGTCGACAGGGGCAGTTCCCAACCTCGCCTTCCGGCGGCTGCGCGGACCGCGCTCCGCCGGGGAGTTCGCTGCCGCGGTGCGCAGATCCGCCCGCGAGATCGGCGAGCAGGTCGCGTGCGACGCCCGGTACATCGGACGCGTGGAGTCCGGCGAGATCCGCTGCCCCAACTACGCGTACGAACGAGTCTTCCTGCACATGTTCCCGGGAACGACCCTGGCGGACCTGGGCTTCTCGTCGCGCGAGACCGTACGCGGCCGAGGGGCGCGCGCCACCGCCGAGATCCCCGACACCCCACTGCCCCCCACGCTCCACAGCGACACCGACGAGGAGAGCGACGTGCTGCGTCGCGTATTCATGACCAGCGGCACCGCCACGATGGCGGCCGCATCCCTGGGCTTCGGCCTCGGCACCGCCGCCGCTGCCGTACCGGCACAGCGACCCACCCGGCGACGGGTCGGCGAGGCCGAGGTGACCGCCGTCGAGAAGGCGGTACGACAGATCAGGCTGCTGGACGACCGGCACGGCGGCGACGGCCTCTACCGACGGGCCGCGCAGCCGCTGAAGGCGGCGTACGCGCTGCTGGACGAGGGGACGACCACCCGCCGCTCCACGTCCGACCGGCTGCATGCCGGGGCGGGTGAGCTGGCCATCTCGGTGGGATGGCTGGCCCACGACTCGGGGCGTTTCGAGGACGCGCGCTCGCACTACGCGGAGGCGCTGGCGACGGCGCGGCTGGCCGGTGACGCGGCGCTGGAGGCACATGCGTTCTGCAACGCGTCATTCCTGGCGAGGGACACGGGGCGGCCGCGGGAGTCGGTACGGGCGGCGGAGGCCGGGCTGCGGGTGGCGACGCCGCTGGGCTCACCGCGACTGCTGGCGCTGCTCGCACTGCGGGAGGCGGGGGGCCGGGCGGGGCTCGGCGATCGCAGCGGCTGCGAGCAGGCGCTGGGGCGGGCGCACCAGGCCTTCGGACGGGGGACGCGCGATGCCGACCCGGAGTGGATGACGTTCTTCCGGGAGGCGGAGCTGGAGATGCTGGAGGCGCAATGCTGGTCGGCGCTGGGTGACTGGCGGCGCGCGGCGCGTCATGCGCGACGGGCCACACAGCTCCAGGATCCGCACTTCACCCGGAACCTGGCGCTGTACCGGGCCGAGCTGACGACGGACCTGGCGCATGGCGGCGCCGTGGCGGAGGCAGCCGCGACGGGGCACCAGGTGCTGGACCTGCTCGACCAGGTGCAGTCGTCCCGGATCCGGGCGATGCTGTCGGGGGCGGTGCGGGTGTTGCGGGCGCAGCGCGGGTCACCGGAGGTGGCGGGGCTTCTGGAGCGGTGCGGAGAGATGGGGGTGTAAGAGGCCGGCACATGGGAGGCGGCGCCGCCCCCGCGAAGCGCCCACCGGGGAGAACCCACCCCAGGACCTCGGCCGCCGTGCGACCGCACGCACCGGACGACGCTCCTCATGGGGCAGACATGCCGGTCACGGCACTACCGGTCCAGGTGACCCGTGTCGTTCCAGCGTTCCAGCGCCGGCGCCCCGTACGCCCACCCCAGGACCGACAGCGACGTCGGGTCCAGCCGGATGCGTGACGCGAACGACACGTCCTCGCCCAGCCACCGCGCCCCCAGCGCCCGCAGGATGTGACCGTGCGCGAAGACCAGCACGTCGCGGTCGGCCGAGCGCGCCCAGGCCACGATCTCGTCCGCGCGGGCGGACAGTTCGGAGAGGGTCTCGCCCTGCGGCACCCCGTCGCGCCAGATGAACCAGCCCGGCCGGATCGCCTGGATCTCGGCCGGGGTCATGCCCTCGTACGCCCCGTAGTCCCACTCCATGAGCGCGTCCCACGGCTGCGCCCGGTCCGCGAAGCCGGCTATCTCGCAGGTCTCCCTGGCGCGGACGAGCGGGCTGGTCCGGACCTCGAGGCCCGGCAGGTCCGCCCACGGTTTCCGGTGCAGCCGCTCGCCCAGCAGCTTGGCGCCCTCGCGGCCCGCGTCGAGCAGCGGGATGTCCGTCCTGCCGGTGTGATTGCCCTTGACGGACCATTCCGTCTGGCCGTGCCGGGCGAGCAGGATACGCGGTGCCATGACGGCTCCCCCCTGAGGTGTGGATAGGAGAAAACGGCAACAGGGACGGGTCATCCGCCTTTGTTCATCATCGCTCACGCATCCGGGAGGCAACCTCTGGAGCCGCACCGGCGTCCCTCCCCCCGCGGAGAAGGCTCCGCGCGCACGGGGCATCCACAGGGGACCCCCGGGGGGATTCGCCACCGACCTGCGCCGTACGGTTGAACGCCCACCGTCGGGCGCATGAACTCATGATGGAGAGCATCCGGATGTCGCTTGCCACCGCCGCGCCCGCGTCGCGGGACCGGCCTCGATGGTGGGCCGAGCTGCCGCTGATCGCGATCGTGTACGCGATCTACTCGGTGGGCCGACTGCTGGTCCGAAGCGATGTGTCGACCGCCGTCGACCACGGGCTGCGCATACTTCATCTGGAGCAGATGCTCTTCCTCAACGCCGAGCACCCGCTCAACCGCTTGATGACGGCCCATCCGGTGATAGGCATACCCTCCGACTTCATCTACGCCTCACTGCATTACGTGGTCACCCCGGCCGTCCTGGTCTGGATCTACCGGCGGCGCGCGGCCGCGTACCGCACCGCCCGCACCTGGCTGATGACCTCCACGCTGCTCGGTCTGTTCGGTTTCGCGCTGATGCCGACCTGCCCGCCGCGGCTGCTCCACGCCACACACGGCTTCGTCGACACCATGGCCCAGTACAGCTCGTACGGCTGGTGGGGCGCCGAGGCGAGTGCGCCGCGCGGTATGGGCTGGATGACCAACCAGTACGCGGCGATGCCGAGTCTGCACGTCGGCTGGGCGCTGTGGTGCGGGATCCTGCTGTGGCGCCACGGCAGGCACCCGCTGCTCCGGGCCGCGGGTGTCGTGTACCCGCTCCTGACCACGTTCGTCGTGATGGGCACGGCCAACCACTACTTCCTCGACGCGGTCGCGGGCGCCGCGGTGATGGGCGTCGGGGCGCTGCTCACCAGGCCGGTGATGCGGCTCGCCGACCGGATCAGGGCAGCGGTGGGGGCCCGCACCGCTGCGGCCGTCCCGGTCACGAAGTCCCCTGTTGTCAGTGCCGGATGCAAGACTTCCGCGGGTGAGCGAATCCCCGTCCAGCGGACCTTCTCCGCAGACTCCATCGATGTCGCGGCACCGGCCGACGCAGCAGGCGACGACACTCCGGCAGCGGCTCGCTGAACTGCGCGGTCCCGCCGTCGCGCCGCATCCGCTCGATGCCCGCGCGCTGGCCGCCCTCGCCGCCAACCCCGGCTGCAAGCGGCGCGCGCTGCTGGACGGCGCCGGGGTGGACAAGGCCGTGCTGGCGGCCGCGCTCGGCTCTCCCGCCGCGTTCGGTCAGTCGCAGTTCGCTTTCATGCGGGGCAACGCGTTCGAGGCGAGGGTCAAGGCCGACGGCGGCACGGAGCTGATGCGCCTGCTGTACGAGCGGCTCGGCGGGGGCGGCGAGGTGCCGCACGAGGTCCGGGTGCCGGATCTGGCGGCGGCGGGTCCCGAGGGCCGTGCGGCGCGTACGGCACTGGCGCTGCGGGAGGCGACCGAGGCGGGTTGCTGGGCTCTGCTCGATCACCCGATGCTGGCCCTGGAGGTGGCGGGCTCGCCCGCCTATCTGGAGCCGGACGCGGTGGTGGTGCACCCCGACGGCCGGTGGACGGTCGTGGAGATCAAGTCGTTTCCCGTGATCGACGGTTCGGCGGACGCGGCGAAGGTCGGCGCGGCGGCCCGGCAGTCGGCGGTGTATGTGCTGGCGCTGGAGCGCGTCGCGGCGGTCACGGCGGGGGCGGAGGTCGGCCACCGGGTGCTGCTGGTCTGCCCGAAGGACTTCTCCAACCTGCCGACGGCGTCGGTCGTCGACGTGCGCAAGCAGCGCGCGGTCACCCGCCGCCAGCTGACCCGGCTGACCCGGGTCGAGGACATCGCGGCCGCCCTGCCCGAAGGCACCACGTTCGACCCGGAGTGCTCCGCGCAGGAGCTGACCGCCGCGGTCGACGCGGTCACGGCGGCGTACGCACCGGAGTGCCTGGCCGCGTGCGAACTGGCCTTCCACTGCCGGGCGAAGGCGCGTGCGGCCGGTGCGGTGGAGGCGCTGGGGAGGAGCGTACGGGGTGAACTCGGCGGTCTGACGACGGTGGGCGCGGTACTGGCCGCGGCGGCGGGAAAGGAAGGCGATCCGGCCGACCCCACGGTCGCCGCCCTGCGCCGCGCCGCGGCCCTGCGCGCGGAGGCGCTGGAGCACCGGGGCGCGTCTGTGGAAGGAAGCCCGGCATGTCGCTGATCAGCACCCTGGCCCGGCTGGAGGCCGTGGAGAGCGGGCGGGCGCAGCCGATGGCCACCGTCCGGCACCGCCATCTCACCGGTGCGCCGCTCGTTCTCGTACCGCTGACCACCGCCGGTGAGGCGGGCGCCCCGCTCGGCGCCCTCGTCGGAACGGACCGGGACGCGCCCAGGCTGCTCGCCGTGGCCCAGCCGCGCGACCGCGATCTGCGGTTCGCTTTCCTCGCCGAGCTGGCCGAGGTGGTCCTGCCGCACATCGAGACGTACACGGACGTGGTGGAGCCCGCCGAGCGGGGCGAGACCGATCCCGGGACCGGAAAGAAGGTCAAGGTCGAGGTCGAGTTGTGCACGGACGCGCCGCAGTTGATCGTGCCGAGCCGGGCGGGTCTCGACTTCGTACGGCTGCTGGGCCGGTCCATGCGGTTCCGGCGCACCGCCGAGGACGACCCGGACACCCCGTACCCGGCGCCGGCCAGGGTCCCGCTGCTGGGCCGCTGGCTCACGCATTACGGGGAGCGGGCCCGGGTGCCGGGTTCCTCGCTGCTCCTGGCCATGACCGATCTGCTGAACCGGCACTGGGCGACCGGGCAGTCCACGCTGGAGGACCAGCATCTGGGGGCGCTGCTCGCCTGGATCGACCCTGCGGTGGGCGAGTCCGGTGCGGAGGCCGCGCTCCGGGCCGAGCTGCAGCGGGACGCCGGTGGCCAGCTGCTCTGCCCGCCCGCCGGTCCGGCGACGGACCCGGCGTTCGACAACCGGCTGCTCGCGCCCGCGATCGAGAAGTACGACCGGGCGCGCACGTCGCTCGCGGCGGCCGAGGACGGTCTCGCGGCCGACGCCCGGCTCGCCGGACTGACCGCCGCCGAGCGGGAGATCAGGTCGCTGCTGGCCGGGGTGGCGCGGCCGACCTGGGACGCGGTGTGGCGGGGGCTCGACCTGATGCGGGAGCTGCCGGCCGGGTCCAGGACCGAGGACCGGTGGACCCGGGACCGGTGGTCGTTCACCGGCCACCGGGACCGGGTGCGGGCCGGGGAGCCGCCGCAGCCGCGCCGGGACGACGCGGTGACGGCGGCGGCGAAGCTGGCCTCGCGGGAGACGGCGCAGGCGCAGTTGGAGGCGCAGGAGGCCCTGGACGACCCGCTGGTGCTCGCCGGGCGCCGGCTGGCCGGTGAGGCGTTCGTCGGGGAGGTGACCGAGGTGGTGATGGCGTACAGCGAGTCGAAGCGGCCCTCGCCGCGTCCGCTGGTCACGGTCCGGACGGGCGAGCGCCCTCACCTCGGTGAGCGCACGAAGGTGTACCGCACGCTGGACGGCAAGCCGCAGACCGCCGAGTTCGTGGCGTACGCCTCCGAGGATCTCCCGGACGCGGAGGAGCGGCTGCTGGTGCTGCGGATCACCGACCGGATGGGCCGGAGCAAGGAACCGGCCCCGGGGTCGCTGCCGGAGCCGGGCGACCGGATCGTCTGGACCCTGTTCGAGCACGACCAGCGCGGCGGCCCGAAGCTGCCGGACCCGGAGGAGACGCCGTGGACGCACGGCGGCCCGCCGGGCGCCGCCGGACCTTCCGAGAACCCCGACCCCGTGACCCCGGAGGACCTGTTGTGACGGCCGTATTCGATCCGGGCGCCGAGGCGGGGCGGGCCACCGCCCAGATCCTGGACGACACGCTGAACGGCACGGCCCGCGGCATCGTGGTGGACTCCCCGCCGGGTGCGGGAAAGTCGACTCTGGTGGTGCGCGCCGCGCTCGAACTCGCTTCGGCGGGGCGCCCCTTGATGGTGGTCGCGCAGACCAACGCCCAGGTCGACGACCTGGTGGTGCGGCTGGCCGAGAAGGACCCGGGGCTGCCCGTCGGGCGCTTGCACAGCAACGACGCGGACCCGTACGACAAGGTGCTGGACGGCCTGGCCAACGTACGGAAGTCGGCGAAGGCCGGAGATCTGGCCGGGCTTGATGTCGTCATCTCGACGGCCGCCAAGTGGGCTCATGTGAAGAACGTCGAGCCGTGGGGGCACGCGATCGTCGACGAGGCGTACCAGATGCGCTCGGACGCGCTGCTGGCCGTCGCCGGGCTCTTCGAAAGGGCGCTGTTCGTCGGCGATCCGGGCCAGCTGGACCCGTTCTCCATCGTCGGCGCGGATCAGTGGGCGGGGCTGTCGTACGACCCGTCGGCGAGCGCGGTCTCGACGCTGCTGGCGCACAACCCCGAGCTGCCGCAGCGCCGGCTGCCGGTGTCGTGGCGGCTGCCCGCGTCGGCCGCGCGGCTGGTCTCGGACGCGTTCTACCCGTACACGCCGTTCCGCAGCGGTACGGATCACGGCGACCGGCGGCTGGCGTTCGGGGTCCCGTCGGACGGCTCCGCCCCGGACCGGGTGCTGGACGAGGCCGCGGAGTCCGGCTGGGGCCTGCTCGAACTCCCGGCCCGGCACACCCCGCGCACAGACCCGGAGGCGGTGCGGGCGGTGGCCCTGGTGGTCCGCCGGCTGCTGGACCGGGGCGGCGTGGCGACGAGCGAGCGCTCCCCCGACCCGGCCCCGGTGACGGCGGACCGGGTCGCGGTCGGCACGGCCCACCGGGACCAGGCGGCGGCGGTACGGGCGGCGCTCGCCGAGCTCGGTGTGACGGGTGTGGCGGTGGACACGGCGAACCGGCTCCAGGGCCGCGAGTTCGATGTGACGGTGGTCCTGCACCCGCTGTCCGGGCGCCCGGACGCCACGGCGTTCCATCTGGAGACGGGCCGGCTGTGCGTCCTGGCGTCGCGCCACCGTCACGCCTGCATCGTGGTCTGCCGTGCCGGCGTCGCGGACCTGCTGGACGAGCACCCGTCGACGGAACCGGTCCAGCTCGGCGTCACGGTCAAGTTTCCTGACGGGTGGGAGGCGAACCACGCGGTCCTGGCCCACCTCGCGGAACACCGCGTCCCGTGGCGCCCGTAACGGCATCCCTCGCGGTAGGAATAGGAAGGGGATCAGCGAGCGCAGTCGCAGGGCGTCGGGCGCCCACTCCCTACCGCGGGAGAGGCCGTAACACCGCCGGATCACGGGCGATGGGCCGTCGGGGGCGTGCGCCGTGCCGGGCGGTGTCCCGGTGCGCCCCCGCGCACTGCCCCCGAAGCCCACTTGCGGGCGGTTGGACAATGGAGGGTGGCCGTCGGGCCCACCGAAGGAGGAACACCACATGGCACAACCCGAGCGGAAAGAGCAGCAGCGGCTGCGCCCCGCGCCCCTGCTCTTCGAGCCGACGGCGGCGGTCGCCGACCCCGAGCACTTCTTCGACCTGGAGTCGATGGACGACCCGGAGGAGCTGCTGGCCCGCGCCACCGAGCTGACGCTGGCCTTCCGCGCCGCGACCGACCGGGCGGTCGAGTACCAGGCGATCGCCGCCGCGCAGCTGGCCGATCCGAGCCGGTTCGACCGGCTCACCACTGCGGACATCGCACAGCGCGCGGAATGGACCGAGGACTACGCGAAGAAGATGGTCGAGTTCGGCTGGAGTCTGCTGGGCGGCGCGCGGCCGTGACGCCGGAGCGTCCGGCCCCTGGCCGCCTCCGGGTCCGTATCCGGCGACGGGGACTCCGGGTCCGGCACCGGTTCTCGCTCCGGTTCTGACTCCGGGCACAGCCGGTGGCATATGCCCGCGCGCAAGATACTCCTCCCCACCTCACCCTGTCCGGGTTTCCGACGTTTCTTGCAATTCGCAGTGTCACTACCGGTACACCGGTAGTCATGAGCGCATGGCTGCCAGACGAGACCACCCTGCATCCCGGCATCGGAACCTGCGCCGGGCCGCGCGCCGGCACCCGCCACGGTGCCGATGTCTTCGCGGTCCTGCGGGACCGAGCCGGTGACCAGACCGCTCAGGTCACCGCGGCCGGAGCGGCCTGGCTGGCCGGCGCCGCCGCGTATCCGCGCTCCACGCTCACCCAGTGGCAGGCCCACCCCGGCTCCCCCGGCGTGCTGCCGTGCGGATCGGCGTTCGACGTGATCAATGTGCCGGCGCTCTTCGGGCGGCGGATGCTGGAGCACCTGTGGGCCGACGGCCCGGGTTCCGGCCCGGTCGCCACGCACCGCGGGCGGATGCTGCTGTTCGCCGCCCCCGGCACCGCCCAGCGGCTGCCGTCGCTGCTCGAGTGGGAGGAGTGGGGCACCAGCCACGAGCAGGCGGCGGAGCACGGCCCCGAGGCCCCCTGGGAGAGCGAGGACCGCGAGGGCAGGGTCCCGCCGCTGCTCTGCCACGGCACCGGTGACGCGGTAACCGTCCCGCCCCTGGCCTACGACTCCTCCTCGTCGGGGCCCCGCTGGGTGGTCGCCCCCGACACCCGTACCCCTTGGCTGCCGGGCCCCGACGTACTGCTCTGGGCCTGTGTGCGCGTGACTCGCTCCGCGCCCACCGGGTCGGCTCGGATTTCGATTTTTCCTCTCGCCGATCAGAGTGCTAATGTCTACGACGTCAGCAGGCGCCGCTAGCTCAGTTGGTTAGAGCAGCTGACTCTTAATCAGCGGGTCCGGGGTTCGAGTCCCTGGCGGCGCACAGACGGAAGAAGCCCCTCGCGGAAGCGGGGGGCTTTTTCGTTCACCGCTACGGCAGCGTTACGTGCCCGTGGCGATACGGACTGTCCACGCACCCGACGGCGTCCGGTCCGCGACCTCGATCCGGGTGTGCTCGCCGGGGACGGAGTACGTCTCGCCGACCCGCAGCGGGGCGTCCGCGAGCGGCGGGTAGACCGACCGGTCCCAACAGGCGTCCGTATGGGGGTGGGTGTCGATGACCTGGATCGGCCCGCCGCCGGACGGTGTCTCGTTGCGGACCTGGTAGATCAGCACCCCCTCGCTGCACGTCTCCCGGTCGTTGCCGGTGGCACTGCGGGCCTCCAGCGCCACGGCACTGCCCTCACCGGTCCTGATCACCGCGAGCCGCGTGCCGATGGAGGCGCCGGGCGCAGGCACGGCGGCCATCGGCTCCAGCGTGATGTCCTGGTTGTGCTGGATACACACCACTTGCCTGCGGTCCAGCCAGCCCAGCTTCCACTTGTGCCAGCCAAACAGGTCCGGCGCGAGACCGAACTGGCTGCCCATCACGTCCCAGTCGCCGACGTACGTGTCCCAGTCGCCCTTGCCGTCCGACGGACGGTGATAGAGGTCCGGCAGGTCGAAGACGTGCCCGGTCTCGTGGGCCAGCACGTTCCGGTCCGGCGGATGCTGCTCGAAGACGGTGACGACGCGCCTGATGTCCGTGCCGTCGGCGTGCAGCGGCTGGTCGAAGTTGACGACCTTGGTGGCGTCGGAGTCGACGCCGGGCGCGTCCGGGTCGGCGACCAGGTAAACGATGTCGTACTTCGAGAAGTCGACCTGGTCGTCGGCTGCGGCAATCGCGTCGCGCAGATACGAACTGCGCTGCTTGTCGCCCCAGTCGCGCTTCATGCCGTACGACGTGGACTTGTGGGGCATCTGGACCCACTGGTGCTGCGGGTGCGGGCGCAGGGTGAACTTCCCGTACGAGGCGCGCCGGAAGAACTGCGTGGTAGCGGGGAAGTAGTCGGCGGCGAGCTCGTCGGGGGTGGTGACGGGGCGGGCGTCGGGGAACGAGAGAAAGATCATGACCGCGTCGAGGGTGTGGTCGGGGCGCGGGTATGCGCCGTCCCACTCGTCCAGGCCGAGCGAGTGGTGTGCCCCTGTCCTGGACAGGGCGCAGGGGCCGACTTCACCCGTGGCCGCCACGGCCGGACCCGCGACGAGGGAGGTGGAGGCAAGCGCCAGGAGAGAGATCAGACCAGCCACCACACCACGCGGACTCGGTCTCTCCCATTCCCCGAGCCTGCGCTGAGGCGGCACATCGACCTCCGGGTGCGGGATGCGGATACACGCAATCCACCCTGTGCCGGTTCGTAGGCATTCGCCCTGTTGTGCTGCCCCACTCGGGTCAGCAGTCGGCCTCTCGGAGCCCTTTCACGGACAGTCACAAATGCTCACTGCGGCAACGCGAAGGAGACTCAAGATCGACGTGAGGGAACAGAGCCGCGCAGAAATAATCAGTCATGGGCAAACCGGAAAGACGCGCGAATGACCCATGCGGGGTGCTCCCCAGGGTCACAACGGACGGGAAGCTGGAACGGGTCAGACAACAGCATCTATGCTTCACCACGCTTTCCTGCGTGGTTCCCGCCTCAGACAACGGCGCTCCGCGCGGCGGGCCAGTCCGACCACAACTGTTCGGGACAGAACTGCACGGCGGGAGCGAGCGGTGAGCGGAACCTCCGAAGGGCCGAGGCCCGCGGCAGGCACAGCACCCTCTACCGTGCGACCATCCGTCACGGAGCGTCACATGGAACCGGTCGGCCCGGGAGCCGTCGGCTCCCGTCCGGCCGATTACCGCGCCGCCTTCCGCGGCGCCATGCTGCCGATGGCCGTCGTCGACCACGAGGGCCTGGTCCTGAGCGCCAACGACGCTCTCGGCGGGCTGCTCGGCGCCGACGCCGCGGCGCTGACCGCCCAGTCCGCGTCCGATCTGCTCGACCTCTCCGCCGACGTCCGGACCTGGCATGCGTACCGCGAGGTGCTGCGCGGCCGGCGATCCCGGTTCCGCTGCACCCGCAGGCTCAAGCACCCCGACGGACGCTCGATGTGGGCCGAGATCACCGTCGTGCCGATGCCGGAGACCGGGGCAACAGGCGCGAAGACGGGTGCCGGGACAGAGCCGGAGGCCGGGACGGGCGCGGAGACCGGAACCGGGATCACTCCGGGCGCCTCCCCCGTGCTGCTCTCCGTCGCCGACATCAGCGACCGCCACGAGCTGCAGAAGCGGCTGCGCCACCTCCGGACGCACGACCCGGTGACCCGGCTGCCCAACCGGACCTTGTTCTTCGAGCGGCTCTCCGCCGCCCTGGAGACTCCGCCGTACCAGGACGACAGCCTCCCGCGGCACGGCCGGATCGGGCTGTGCTACCTCGACCTGGACGGCTTCAAGGCCGTCAACGACACGATGGGGCACCGGATCGGCGACCGGCTGCTCGCCGCCGTCGCCGCCCGGCTCACCGACTGCGCCGAACAGGAGAGCCTGAACCGCACCGGCGGCACACTCGTGGCGCGCCTCGGCGGCGACGAGTTCGCGATCCTGGTCGAGGAGTCCGCCGGGACGCAGCAGCTCACCGATCTCGCCCGCGCGGTGCTCGCCGCCCTCCAGAAGCCGTTCGACCTGGCCGGGACACGGCTGGCCTTGTCGGCGTCGATCGGGGTGGTGGAGCGGAGCGTCGCCGGAACCTCGGCCTCCGCTCTGATGCAGGCCGCCGACACCACGCTGTACTGGGCGAAGGCGGACGGCAAGGCACGCTGGACCCTCTTCGACCCCGAGCGCAACGCGCACCGGGTGACACGGCAGGCGCTCTCCTCCACGCTCCGGCCCGCCGTCGAGCGCGGCGAGTTCACCATCGAGTACCAGCCGCTTGTCGGGATGGCCGACGGAGTCGTACGAGGGGTGGAGGCTCTGGTCCGCTGGAACCACCCGCAGTTCGGCATGCTCTCACCGAACCGGTTCGTCGCGATCGCCGAGGAGGACGGCTCGATCGTCCAGCTCGGCCGCTGGGTGCTCCGGTCGGCCTGCCGTCAGGCCCGGCGCTGGCAGCTGGACCATCCGGCCGAGCCGCCGCTCTTCATCAGCGTCAATGTCGCCGTGCGGCAGGTCTGGGACTCCGACCTGGTCACCGATGTCGCCGAGATTCTTGCCGAGACCGGCCTGGCACCCGGACTGCTGCAGCTGGAACTGACCGAGTCAGCGGTGATGGGCCCGGCGGGCCGCCCGCTGGAGGCGCTCCAGACGCTCAGCGACATGGGCGTCCGGATCGCCATCGACGATTTCGGGACCGGCTACTCGAACCTCGCCTATCTGAGCCGGCTGCCGGTCTCCGTACTGAAACTGGACGGCTCGTTCGTACGCGGCTTCCGATACGAGGACGGCGCGCACCCCAGCCCGGCCGACGAGACGATCGTCGAGGCGATGGTGCAGCTGGCGCACCGGCTGGGGCTGACCGTCACCGCGGAGTGCGTGGAGACCGTGAGCCAGGCGGAACGGCTGCGGCGGATAGGCTGCGACACGGGGCAGGGGTGGCTCTACTCCCGGGCGGTGGCCCCGGAGCGCATCGCGGAACTCATCGGGACGAGCCCCCTGGGGCTCTGAGAGAGCCACGCCCCGGAACACGAAGCCGACGGTGCCTTCAGCGCCGGGCGGGCCTGTGTTCAGGCCCGCCCGGCGCTGAGGCACGGTCAGCACGGACCTCAGCCACGCAACCCGTAGGCGTCCGCGATCAGGTCGTAGCTGCGCAGCCGCGCCTCCCCGCCATGCGCATTGGCCGTGATCATCAGCTCGTCCGCCCCGGTCCGCTTGGCCAGGTCGTCCAGACCGCTGCGCACCTCGTCCGCCGTCCCGTGGATGACATTGCCGAGCCAGCTGTCGACGAACTCCCGCTCCAGCGGACTGAAGACATAAGCCTCCGCCTCCTCCGGCGTCGGGATCAGACCGGGGCGGCCGGTGCGCAGGCGGACCATCGACAGGGCACCGGTCAGGACCTGGCGGCGGGCCTCGCGCTCCTCGTCGGCTGCCAGCGCCGAGACGCCGATCAGGGCGTACGGGGCGTCCAGCACCGCGGACGGCTTGAACGAGTCCCGGTACAGGTCGAGCGCCGGAATCGTGTTCTGCGCCGAGAAGTGGTGGGCGAAGGCGAACGGCAGACCCAGGACCCCGGCCAGCCGGGCGCTGAAGCCGGAGGAGCCGAGCAGCCAGATCGGCGGGCGGCCCGCGGGACCCTGCACCGGGCCCGGAACCGCATGGATCCGGGCGTAGGGGTGGCCGTCCGGGAAGTCGTCGTCCAGGAACCGGGTCAGCTCGGCGAGCTGCTGCGGGAAGTCTTCGGCACCCTCGCCCAGCCGGTCCGTGCGGCGCAGCGCGGCGGCGGTCGCACCGTCCGTGCCGGGGGCGCGCCCGAGGCCGAGGTCGATGCGGCCGGGGGCCATGGCCTCCAGCGTGCCGAACTGTTCGGCGATGACCAGCGGGGCGTGGTTGGGCAGCATGACCCCGCCGGAGCCGAGCCGGATCCGCTCGGTGCGGGCGGCGAGGTGGGCCAGGATCACGGCCGGGGACGACGAGGCGACGCCGGGCATGGAGTGGTGCTCGGCGACCCAGAGGCGGTGGTAGCCGCGGCGCTCGGCGAGCTGGGCGATGTTCACGCTGGTGCGCAGCGCCTGGGTCGCGGTGCTGCCCTGGCCGACGGTGACCAGGTCGAGCACCGACAGCGGCACCGAGGCCGTTCCCTCGGCCCTGCCCCGAATGCCGTCGCCGCGACTCCCGTCGCCTCGGTTCTCGTCGCCTCGGTTCTTGTCGCCTCGGTTCTTGTCCACGTGAAGGCCTCTCCGGTGATGCTCGTGCGTCCGGCGAAACCTAACAGGAGGTTGTCTCCGCTTATTCCCGGCCGGTCACGGCCTCCCCGCGGGAGGGAGTGGATCAGCAAGCGGGGTCGCAGGGCGTCGGGAGCCCACCCCCTACCGCGGGGGAGGGCGTTACCGGCCGACCGGTGCGGGCGGCGCCTCCCGGGTGGCGAACAGCGTGCCGAGCTGGGGCGCCCAGGTGCGGCGCCGGGCCAGCCGCAGAGCCTCGTACACCGTCACCTGGTTCGCGGTGAGGACCGGCTTGGCGAGGAGTTCCTCCAGGTCACGGACGTGCGCGGCGGTGTGCACGGCGTTGTCCGGCAGCAGTACCGCCTCCGCGTCCGGCCGGTCCGCGGCAACCGCGAGCTCCTTCAGCCGGTCCAGCCCCCACCCCGCGGCCGCGGCCGCGGACGTGACGCCACCACTGCGCACGGCGACCACCTCGACGCCCGCGGCGGCCAGGAAGTCGCCGAAGAGCCCGGCGATCTCCTCGGTGTACGGAGCGGCGACCGCGACACGCGCGGCGCCCAGCGCCCGTACCGCGTGGACGAAGGCGAGCGACGTACTCGATGCGGGCAGCCCCGCCGCCCTGGCCAGGGCGGTGCTCTGCTGATGGGCGCCCTCCCACCCGTACACGAGACTCCCGCCGGTGCTGGCCCAGACCACCGACTCGGCACCGGCGCGCCGCAGCTCCTCGACCCCGGCGGCGAGGCGCTCGGGTGCGCCCCGCTGCCGCAGGATCTCGGTGCGGCGGTCGTCCTCGCCCGGCTCCGTGCGGTTGACGACGAGCCTGATGGTGGTGTCGAGCATGACCTCCATGCGCGGGAAGTCGTCGTCCGCGAAATGGCCCGGGTAGAGGAAACCGACGGTCGTCATATTCACCCTCCTGCACTGCTGGACCGGTCCACTGCCGCTGCCCTCCCCACTGCCCAGTATTCCTCCGGCGCCCGCACCTGCCGGCCTTGGCGTTGACGGGCGCGGGCCCGGGTGCGAACGTGGTCAATCCGCACATCTCAGACGTTGACGAGGCGACCACCCCCTGATGTCAGAGCCCACCCTCCTCGTACTCGACGCCGCCCCGTCACCGCGCCTCGGCCGGCTGACCGGCCGGGTCCGCATCCGCTACGTGGACGAGGCCGGCCTCGCCGGGGAGCTGCCGCACGCCGACGCCCTGCTGGTGTGGGACCTCGCCTCGGACGCGGTACGCGCCGCCTGGCCCGGCGACGGACCGCGCCCCCGGTGGGTGCACACGGCCAGCGCGGGAGTGGACCGGCTGCTCTGCCCGGAGCTGGCCGGGTCCGGCACCGTGCTGACCAACGCGCGGGGCATCTTCGAGCAGCCGATCGCCGAATACGTGCTGGGCCTGGTGCTCGCGTTCGCCAAAGATGTCCCCGGCACGCTGGAGCTGCAGCGCCGGCGGCGCTGGCACCACCGCGAGTCGCAGCAGCTCGCGGGCGCCCGCGCGGTCGTCGTCGGGGCCGGGCCGATCGGCCGGGAGATCACCCGGCTGCTCAACGCACTGGGCGTCCAGGTGGCGCTCGTGGGGCGTACGGCGCGGCGCACCATCCATGGGGCCGAGGATCTGGACCGGCTGGCGGCGCTCGCCGACTGGGTGATCTGCGCGGCGCCCCTGACGGAACGGACGCGCGGAATGTTCGACGCGCGGTTCTTCGGGCTGATGCAGCCTTCGGCCCGCTTCATCAATGTGGGGCGAGGCCCGATGGTCGTCGAGGACGATCTCGCCGACGCGCTGCGCCGACGGTGGATCGCGGGCGCGGCGCTCGACGTTTTCCAGCACGAGCCGCTCGCTCCGGGCAGTGGACTGTGGGACGTACCGGGGCTGATCGTCTCCCCGCACATGAGCGGCGACACCGTAGGCTGGCGGGACCGGCTGGGCGAGCAGTTCGTGGAGATGTACGAACGGTGGGCGGCCGGGGAGCCGTTGCCGAACGTGGTCGACATGCGGCGCGGATACGTTCCCTCCCCGGATGTCCCTGACGCGCCGAACGGCGTTGACATGTCTCCGAGTTGAGAAACGGAGAGGCCACCTTCGGAACACGTGGTCACACGTACGGCGACCATGTCGTCCTCGACGAGCCGGCCTTCTCGGTGCGGCGCGGCGGGCACGTCACACTGATCGGGCCGAGCGGCTCGGGCAGGACCACGATCCTGCGACCGCTGCGACCTCGCCGTCCGTCGATCGTCATTGACTCTGACATATGCCAAGCGGGTCCACTCCTGCTGACAGCGCCGGGGCGCACCAAGAACTCATCAACAGGCCCCCGTCAAAAGCCTCTTGGCGGCTATCGTGGTGCCGAAGGTTGCGGTCACAACCTGGTAGGGGGAAACCGTGGCGTTGAAGCCCGAACCGACCACACCGTTCCACTCGGTGCAGTACGCCCTTCGTGTTCTCGAAACGGTCTCCAAGCACCGCACCGGTGTGACGGACACCCAGATCGCCCGGGAGACGGGACTGCCGGTGGGGCATCTCGCCTCACTGCTGCTGACGCTGCGCCGCGAGGGCTACGTCGAGCAGGTGTCCGACGGCGCCTATGTGATCGGCGCCTCACTCCTGCTGCTCGGCTCGGGGGCCGCCCGCAGGCAGGCACTGGAGAACAAGCTCCAGCAGATCCTGGACCGGCTGCGCGATTCGGTCGGCGCCGCGGTGTACATAAGCCGGTACGTCGATGGCGAGATCCGGGTCACGCAGTACGCCGACGGTCCGCGCACCCCCGCGGTCAACGAGTGGGTGGACTTCCGGTCCGCCGCGCATGCCAGCGCGATCGGCAAGTGTCTGCTGACCCAGCTCGACCAGAACGGCCGCCGCGACCATCTCGCGCGCCACAAGATCGCCCGGCTCACCTCGCGGACCATCACCAGCGAGAAGGTCCTCTTCTCCAAGCTGGACAGCCAGCCGGCGACGGTCCCGGTGCTCGACCTCCAGGAGTACGCGATGGGCACCGTCTGCGCGGCCGTGCCGCTCACGGCGGGCTCCTCGGCCGGCTGCCTGGCGCTGTCGCTGCCGATCGAGCACGCGCACCGGCTGCGCTCGGCGGCGGACACGCTGAACCGGCGGGCAGCTCCGGTCCTGCTGTCACTGGCCCTCTAGGGCGTGTTTCGAAGGGCACGAGGGCCTCGGTCGGCACGTGTCATCAGCACCCCTGAGGACCAGGTATTATTTTCGAGTCAGCAGGCGCCGCTAGCTCAGTTGGTTAGAGCAGCTGACTCTTAATCAGCGGGTCCGGGGTTCGAGTCCCTGGCGGCGCACAGACAACGCCCAGGGCGGTCACGTACACACGTGACCGCCCTGGGCGCTTTTCGTCGTCCGCCGCTCCGTACACGTGTGTCGCAGCGGCGTACCGGACGACAGTCAGGCGTGTCGTCCTTCCTCGCCGGACGACACCAGGTGAGCGCGCCCGTGCGCTTCGTACTCGCCGAGCAGGGCGGCCAGCACCGCGCCCCGCAGCCTTTCGTAGGATCCGTCGGCCCCGCTCCACCAGACCGGGTCGGCGCTCCGGAAGCCCTCGCGTCGGAGCGCCACCCGGTGCACCTTGTTCGTCGCCGTGACCGGCATCGCCGGGACGATGCGTACGAAGCGGGGCGCCATCTTCGTGCCCAGGTCCGACTGGGCCGCCAGAAACGCGGCGAACCCACCCGGATCGAAGACCGCCCCCTCGCGCAGCGCCAGCGCCGCCATCACCTGGTCGCCGGCCACCGGGTCCGGCACCGCGTACACCGCGACGGCCGCCGCGTCCGCCCAGCGGGCCAGGATGTTCTCGATCATCGCGGCGGCCAGGTTCTCGCTGTCGACCCGCAGCCGGTCGTCCGTCCGGCCCGCGAAGTAGAGGAAGCCGGCCGGGTCGCGGAAGAAGAGGTCCCCGGTCCAGTACCAGCCGCCGCGCACCCGGGCCGCGTCCGCCTCCGCGTTGCGCCAGTAGCCCTCGAAGGGCGTACGGCCCCGGTTGACCAGTTCCCCTATCGCATCGTCCCCGTTGAGCAGCCGCCCGCGCGCGTCGAGGACCGCCGCGGCCCGCTCCTCGCCGGTCTCCGGATCGACGACGGCGAGATCGTCCCGGGGGGACGCCCGGCCGACCGCGTCCGGCGGGGTGTCCGGGGTCCGCTGGATCGCCGCGCCGCCCTCGGAGGATCCGTATCCCTCCACCAGCCGCACCCCGAACCGCTCCTGGAACCGGGCCGCGTCCGCGGCGCCCGCCTCCGTGCCGAAACCGAGCCGTAGCGGATGGTCACGGTCGTCGGGGCGCTCGGGGGTGGCCAGCAGGTACTGCACGGCGCGGCCGACATAGGTGAAGTACGTGGCCCCGTGCGTCCGCACGTCGTCGAGAAAGCCGGAAGCCGAGAACCGGCGGCGCAGGGCGATCGCGGCGCCGCCCGCCAGCGCGGGAGCCCAGTCGGCGATCACGGCGTTGCCGTGGAACATCGGCATGCAGATGTAGTGGACGTCGTCGCGCCGCACCCCGAAGTGGTCGACCAGCGACTGCCCGGCCGCCGCCAGTCGCCCCTGGGTGCAGATCGCCGCCTTGGGCGCACCGGTCGACCCCGAGGTGAAGTAGAGCAGCATCCGGGTCCCGCGCCCGATCTCCCGGAGCACCGCCTCGCCCGGCTTCGCCCCGGCATATCCGGCGAGCAGCGCGGCGTACGCGTCGGTGTCGGTGACCAGCACCCGTACGCCCGGCAGATCGAGCCCGTCGAGCAGCGGCAGATGTGCGCGTTCGGTGACCAGGACCTGGCATTCGGTGTGCAGGATGTCGCGGGCCAGCTCGGCCCCGCGGCGGGTCGGGTTGATGCCCGCAACGGCGGCCCCGGCCAGGGCCGCCGCGCTCAACCAGAGTGGGAATTCGGGCGTGTTGTC
This sequence comes from Streptomyces sp. NPDC051020, assembly GCF_040683105.1. NCBI lineage: Bacteria > Bacillati > Actinomycetota > Actinomycetes > Kitasatosporales > Streptomycetaceae > Streptomyces > Streptomyces sp. NPDC051020. Next base: position 251,010 of record NZ_JBFBCG010000001.1, read on the forward strand.
GAGCAGTACCCCCAGGTGCGGTTCGCTGTCCGCCGACAGCAGATCCGCCAGGAGCGCGGCCCGCGCGGCAGCTCCGGAGGCGACCTGGTGGTGGCTGAGGACGGTGTCCTCGTGTTTCAACCCGGGCCGGTGGTCGCCCCATTGGCGCTGTACGAGCTCCGCGACGGTACCTGCGCTCCCCATGGCGCCGCACGGTAACCGACTACACGTCAGAACTGAACATCGGAGCACGCATGGAACGTGTTCGCCGCGGACGCCGCACGGACGCGCCGTCAGGGCCCGCCCGCACCGCTGCGTCCGGTGTAGAAGGCCACCGTCAAGTCCTTGACCAGCGCCTTCCGTTCGTAGTCGTCGAGCTCCACGAGGCCGCGGGCGGTCAGCCGGCTGACCGTGTCGTCCACCGCGTCGACCACCGAAGTCAGCACAGCGTCGCGGTGTTGGGCGTCAATGGCGGCGATCCGGAGACGCTGCATCGCGGCGGCGATCTCCGGTGCGTAGTCGATGCCGGTCGGCTGCGCGGAGTACACCTCGATGCCCACCGGCTCGCACTCCGCCTTCAGCATCCCGGTCAGCGCGTCACCGACCGCCTCCGCGTTGCGCAGCGTGCGGGCGTCCTCGTGGAACGCGTCGGCGGGGAGCTGCGAGAAGACCCGCGCCATCGCCGCCTCGACCTGCTCGCGCAGATACTTCTCGTGGTCCGCCACCCCGAGCGTCGCCCGCACGGTGTCCTTGATCTGCCACACGACGAGGACGACGACGCGCAGCGCCGTACCGTTCGCATCCACCGCGGGCAGCGGTTCGCTGCGCCAGTGCCGGAGCCTTACGTCGACCCGGCGGCGCAGCAGCAGCGGGCTGACCCAGACGAGCCCCGTCCGCCGCACGCTCCCCCGGTAGTCGCCGAAGAGCGTCATCACCCATGCGTGCCCGACGCGGCCGCGAGCCAGACCGCCGAGCGCGAAGAACACGACGGTCACCAGGGCGGCGAGCGCCGCCCATGCCCCGTTGCCGATGCCGTCGTACGGACGCGAGCCGATCTCGAGCCGGGCGAGCACCCCGGCGGGCAGCGCGCCGACCCACCACAGCACCGCCCCACCGCCGGCGATCCCGGCCAGCCCGGTGAGCAGCCCCGCCCACCCGGGCAGCGCGGTCCACGGCTTCTCGGTCAGCCGCGGATCGCCGACCGGCGCGGGCCTGGTGGGCGCCACAGGCACCCGACGCGGGCCCGCCACCTGCTCGCCGACGCCGTTCCCACCGGCGGGTTCGGCGGCTTCGGGGGGCTCGGACCCGCCACGGAAGAGAGGGTGCCCAGGGATGGAGGGTGGATGTTCACGGGCGATGACGACGCGCCGCCGCCCGGTCACGGCGTCGTCGGGTTCCGGCACCGACAAGGGGGCCGATTCGGATTCCTCCACGAGGATGGCTTCGGCGGCCGAGGCGGGCACCGGCTCCGCGGGGGGCGGTGTGCTGTACGGCGCATCGGGGCCGGGTTCGGTCCGAGCCGGCTGCGTGGTGTCGGACAGGGCGTCCAGGAGCGGACGGGCCGGCGGGCCCGAGTCCGGGTCGAGGGTAGGCGCCGAAGCCGGAACCGACACCGAGGCCGAGGCCGCACCCAAGGCGGGGTCCGTCACGTCGCCCGGGACCAGGTCGAGCACGAGGTCGAGGGCAGCATCCGAGCCGGCCCGCGCCTGGGCCCCCGCACCGGAGCCACCCCCGACCTCCCTACCCGCAACCGATGCCGGACCCTCGTCCGCACCCGCCTCCCAGCCGGCCCCGGCGCCTGCGGCACCCTCCGTGCCGTCCGCTCCGCCGCTCACCGGCTCCCGTTCTTTCCCGCCCTCCGGCACTCCGGAGCTGCCCGACACCATGGATCGCATTCCCGCCTCCGTCATGTCCGTGTTCTCACGCGAAAAGTCGCCGCCAGGTCTCCGGGCCGGGGTAACCGTCGGCCTCGCTGCCCCGCCAGCCCTGGGCCCGCTGGAAGGCCTCGACGTTGCGCCGGTCCGCCTCGGTCCACCGGGGCCCGGGGCCCGACGTGTAGTACGTGCCGTGTCCCTTCTTCACCAACTGCCTGCCGAGCCTGTCGACATGGCTGCTGGACCGACCCGGCCGGAAATGACCCCGGCCCGGGAAGGCCGGGGCGGCATGCGAACCGCTCCCCCGGCTGCCGCCACCCGTGCTTCCGCTTCCGCTCACCGGGATGCTGCGGCCGGTCCTGTTCATCAGCAGGCGCCAGGTGTGCGGGCCGGGGATGCCGTCGGCCTCCTTGCCCTTCCAGCCCTGCGCCTTCTGGAACGCCTGGGTCGCACGCCGGTCGGCGTCGCCCCAGCCCGGCCCGGGTCCGACCTTGTAGAAGCGCCTTCCGCCACGGTCCACAAGCATCCGCCCGAGCTGGGTGACGTACGTGTTGCTGACGCCCGGACCGAATGTCCTGGCGCCCGGGAACGCCGCCGACCTGCTGCCCGCCGCTCCGGTACCGGTGGCCAGCCCCTTGTAGCGGTAGGGGACGTATTTGCTCGAGTTGGTCCAGTAGGCCATGGGCGTCGTCTGCTTGCGCGTGTGCGGAGGAGTCTGTTCGTAGGCCGTGTAATGGGTGTGCGTATAGTCGGTCCAGCCTCCGAAGATCGTGACGTGCGAGCCCTTCGAAGGGTTGGCCAGGTTGTGGAAGAGCAGCATGTCGCCGGGCTGCAACTCCGCGCGCGCGATCCGGGTTCCGTACTTGGCGAGGCTGCCCGTCCACTCGTTGGCGCCGAGCTTCCAGGCCATCGACACATAGCCGGAGCAGTCCTGTCGGTATCCGTCGGACCAGTACCTCGCCACGCTGTACGGGACCTTCGCGCTCACCCACTTCTTGGCGCGGTTGATGATGTCCGCCCGCGTGGACTTGCGCAGCGCCGAGGCAGAGCCCGTGGACGACGGCGGGCCGGAGGCCCCCCCACCCCTCAGCGGGCCGGGTTCTCCCTGCGGAGTGACCATGCCTGTATCGGCCGCGTCCGCATCGGCCGCGTCCGTACCGTCCGGGTACCTGTCGTCCGGGTCCGTATCACCCGGGGCCGTACCGTCCGGATTCGTATCGTCCGGGTTCGTATCGGCCGAGGTCGTCGTCCCGTCCGCCCGGGCGGATCCGGCCGCATGCCTGCTCGCCGCCTCGGTCACACCGGTGCTCAGCACCACGCCGGCCGCCGTGGCCAGCACCAGCACACGCCGCGCACCACGCGCGGCGGGGTGCCCTCCGTACCGCGTGGGCAGGGCGCGAGCGGCGGCGCGCCGTTGCGCGGCGCACCCCGCGCAAGAGCAGTCGACGGCGGGCGCGTACTCCTCGAAGGCCGGCACGGTCATGCGAATTCCCTCCGCACTCGTCAAGATCTTTGGGCGCATCTGTACGGGCGTCAGTGTCCAACTCTCCCGACATACGGCATTTTGACTTATAAAGCAGACAAAAAGACCATCCGACAGGCCGTGACGGTCGGGAAATGGTCAGGAGCACTCACCCGGATCGGGTAGAGTTTTCGAAGTCAGCAGGCGCCGCTAGCTCAGTTGGTTAGAGCAGCTGACTCTTAATCAGCGGGTCCGGGGTTCGAGTCCCTGGCGGCGCACGCAGAGTCAAGGCCTTCTCACTCCACGTGAGGGGGCCTTGTTCGTATGCCACCCCACCCGCGCCCGGCGGGCGACCCCCCGAGCCGTCTCCCGGGGGTCGAAAAGCTCCCCTCGTACACCCCCATACACCCCTCAGCAAGAGACGCCCAAATCGCACATATGACCGGCAAATAGCTCGTTTCACCCTTGCGATCACGACCTGGGTCATACAACCTGTCATGGGGTCATCAGCCGCAACCGAGCTGATGACGCCCACAGTTGGGGGCAGCAACAGGGGGAAGTTCCGGTTTGCGCGTACCGCGGGATGGGGGTCCCGCTCATGGACGGATGCCGAAGGGGCACCTTGCGACCGGAAGGACGCCTTCTCGTGAGGGGAAGGCGTCCGCCAGAGAGGTCGTCCGCCGCGATCGAGGGGATGCGTGGCGGACGAGACGACCGACCGCGCAGCGAGCATGCGCGCAGGGGGATGACCCATGACGTCGACGCCGACAGGCGCCCGGCAGAACAACGACCCTTCCCGGACCACGCAGCTGCGGATACCCCCGCAGCCCCGGACCGGGGGCCGGCGCCACCCGAAGATGGCGCTGCCCCGCTACGACTACGAGCACTACAGCCGACTCGCCGGGCCACTCACCCAGCCCGACCCGAGCAGACCGTACTCCGTGCGGTACCGCTCGCTGCTCTCGCAGGAACCGCACAGACTCCGCGCGGCGCTCCTGCTCGGCGCCGCACCGCTCGTCTCGCTCTGCCTGTTCGCCTGGCTGATGCAGCCCGCACACTGGACCCAGCGCGATCCGAACCTCAAGAACGACACGCTGTTGATCCTCGACATCGTCATGCTCGTCTCGATCGGTCTGATCGAGCTCTTCCGCACCATGAACGTCCTGTCGAACGCGCACGCGACGCTGGTCGCGCGCGACCCGGTCCCGGTCGTGCCGGAGCCCGGAACCCGGGTCGCCTTCCTCACCTCCTTCGTCCCGGGCAAGGAGCCCCTGGAGATGGTGACGAAGACCCTCGAAGCGGCGGTCCGCATCAGGCACCGCGGGCTGATGCACGTCTGGCTGCTCGACGAGGGCGACGACCCGGCGGTCAAGGAGGTCTGCGCCCGGCTCGGGGTGCACCACTTCTCCCGCAAGGGCGTCGCGCACTGGAACCAGGCCGAGGGCGCGCACCGCGCGAAGACCAAGCACGGCAACTACAACGCCTGGCTCGACGCGCACGGCGGCGCGTACGAGTTCTTCGCCTCGGTCGACACCGATCACGTACCCCTGCCCAACTACCTGGAGCGGATGCTCGGCTACTTCCGCGACCCGGACATCGGCTTCGTCATCGGCCCACAGGTCTACGGCAACTACGACACGTTCGTCACGAAGGCCGCCGAGTCCCAGCAGTTCCTCTTCCACGCGCTGATCCAGCGCGCGGGCAACCGCTACGGCGCCCCGATGTTCGTCGGGACCAGCAACGCCGTGCGGATCTCCGCCCTCAAACAGATCGGCGGACTGTACGACTCGATCACCGAGGACATGGCGACCGGCTTCGAGATGCACCGCGCGCGCAACCCGCACACCGGCCGGAAGTGGCGCTCGGTCTACACCCCGGACGTGCTGGCCGTCGGCGAGGGCCCGACCGCGTGGACGGACTTCTTCACCCAGCAGCTGCGCTGGTCACGGGGGACGTACGAGACGATCCTCAAGCAGTACTGGAGAGGGCTCGGGACGCTCCCCGTCGGCAAACTCTTCAACTACACCATGATGATCATCTTCTATCCGATGTCCGCCCTGAACTGGATCCTGGCGGCGCTCAGTTGCGCGCTGTTCCTGGGCATGGGCGCCTCGGGCGTGCAGATCGACCCTGTCGTCTGGATGATGCTGTACGGCAACGCCTCGGCGCTCCAGATCGGTCTGTACATCTGGAACCGGCGGCACAATGTGTCCCCGCACGAGCCGGAGGGCTCCGGCGGTCTGGCGGGGATGATGATGTCCGCGCTCTCCGCCCCGGTCTACGCGCGATCTCTGATGGATGCCGTGCTGCGCCGCAAGAGCTCGTTCGTGGTGACCCCCAAGGGCGACTCGTCCAGCCCCGACACGCTGTTCGGCACGTTCCGTATCCATCTCTTCTTCATGGTGGTCTTCGGCGGTTCGATCGCCGCCTCCTTCATCCTCGGCCACAGCCATCCCGCGATGCTCATCTGGGCCGCGCTGGCGCTGCTGATCACCGCGGCGCCGATCTTCGGCTGGCGGTACACCGTCCACGCGGAGAAGCGGCGGCGCGGCGGACAACCCCCGCAGGACGGCACACCGGCTCCGCAGCCGGCGCGTGCCCCGCAGGAAAGACCGCACCGGGTGTCCGACGGCCAGACCGTGCAGATCTCCCTGGGGGGACGTAACCAATGACGTACCGTCCTGGCCGCCGCACCCGCCGCATGGCGATCAGTACGGCGGTGGTACTGGCGCTCGCGGGCACGAACGGGCCGTGGCTGTACCGCGTCAGCAGCGAGCGCTACCACGAGTACACGATCAACAAGCCGGAGTACAAGGCCGCCAACGGCCACTGGGACTTCCTCGACGTCCCGTCCGAGTTCCGGATCAATACGATCCATGCCGCGCTGCTGCACACCGGCAAGGTGCTGCTCGTCGCGGGCTCCGGCAACAACCAGACGAACTTCGACGCGCAGAGCTTCCGCTCCGTGCTGTGGGACCCGGGGACCGGCACGTTCACGAACATACCCACGCCCAAGGACATGTTCTGCTCCGGTCACACCCAACTGCCGGACGGCCGGCTGCTGATAGCCGGCGGCACGAAGCGGTACGAGAAGCTGAAGGGCGATGTCACCAAGGCGGGCGGCCTGATGATCGTCCACAACGAGGACCCGGACAAGCCGGTCACCCTGCCCGCGGGCACCCGGTTCACCGGCAAGGAGAACGGCAGGACGTTCGTCTCCAAGGACCCGGTGCTGGTCGAGAAGGCCACCAAGGTCTTCGACAGGAAGACCGGCGCGTTCCTGCGCAACGACCCCGGGCTCGGCCGGATCTACGTCGAGGCCCAGAAGTCCGGTACGAAGTACGAGACAGGCACCCAGGACAACTACCGGATCTCCGGGCTCTCCGGCTCCGACACACGGAACGTGTACGGGATCGCCCAGAAGCTCGCCCTCGACAAGAAGGACTTCCAGGGCATCCGGGAGGCGTTCGAGTTCGACCCGGTGGCGGAGAAGTACATCACCGTCGATCCGATGAACGAGGCGCGCTGGTACCCGACGCTGACCACGCTGAAGGACGGCAGGGTCCTCGCCCTGTCCGGACTCGACGAGATCGGGCAGATCGTGCCCGGCAAGGACGAGATCTACGACCCTCGGACGAAGAAGTGGGCGTACACCGGCATCGTCCGGAAGTTCCCCACCTACCCGGCGGTCTTCCTGCTGAACGACGGCAGGCTCTTCTACTCCGGCTCGAACGCCGGGTACGGTCCGGCGGACGTCGGCCGCGCGCCGGGCGTCTGGGACCTTGCGACGAATAGGTTCGAGGAGATCCCCGGCCTGAGCGACGCCCGTGAGATGGAGACATCGGCGACGGTACGGCTGCCACCCGCCCAGGACGAGAAGTTCATGGTCATCGGCGGAGGCGGGGTGGGTGAGTCGGACAGGTCCAGCGAGAAGTCCCGGCTCGTGGACCTGAAGGCCGCCGCGCCGAGATTCAGGGACGGCCCGTCGCTCACCGAGGGCACGCGCTACCCGAGCGCGACGTTGCTGCCCGACGACTCGGTGCTCGTCACCGGCGGGTCGAGCGACTACCGGGGGCGCGGCGGCTCGAACATCCTGCAGGCGCGGCTGTACGACGCGAAGACGGACACGTACCGGAGGGTGGCGGATCCGGAGGTCGGACGGAACTATCACTCGGGGTCGCTGCTGCTGCCCGACGGGCGCGTCATGATCTTCGGCTCGGACTCGCTGTACGCCGACAAGGCGAACACCCGCCCGGGCGTCTTCGAGCAGCGCATCGAGATCTACACGCCGCCCTACCTGTACCGCGGCTCACGGCCGGAGCTGACGGCCGGACCGAAGAGCATTCGACGCGGCGGCACGGCGGTGTTCGCGACCAGGCAGGGACCGACGATCACCTCGGCGAAGCTGATGCGGCCGAGCGCGGTGACGCATGTGACGGACACGGACCAGCGGTCCGTGGCGCTGGGGCTGAAGAGGACGGCGGGGGGTATCGCCGTGACGGTGCCGGGGAATCGGGCGCTGGTGCCGTCGGGGTGGTACATGCTGTTCGTGGCCGATGCGAAGGGGACACCGTCGAAGGGGACGTGGGTGCGGATCCCCTAGGGCGCCCCCGGTGACCTCGCTGTCCTCAATCGCCGGACGGGCTTGATGTGTCCGCTGCGGGTGCACAATCAGTGCCGCGCGGCGCCATCGAGCCCGTCCGGCGTTTGAGGACGGACCCCTCGCGCTGGACGGGCATGCGTCCCGCCTCGCCGGGTGGCACCTTGAAGCCCGTCCGGCGATTGAGGACAAAGAACCGGCCACCGGACGCCCCCGGTACTACCTCGTGTTGCGGGCCAGCCCCAGCGCGTACTCCGGCCACCACTTCCCCGCCTTCGGGCCCCCCTTGCACGCGCCGTCCGACTCCCCCGGCCGCTTGATCCAGAGGTATGCGTCGACCAGGTTCTCACCCGTGTCCGTGGTCGGGGGCTCACCCAGGGCCCGGCCCGGTGGGTTGCACCAGTTCTCCTTGGGGTCGCCCTCGTCGTACGGGCCGTTGCCGTTGCGGCTCGTGTCGATGACGAACGGCTTGTTGCCGACCTTCACCGACAGTCGCTTTCCGAAGTCCGTACTGGCCGCCGTGGTCTGGAAGTTGGAGATGTTGACCGCGAAGCCGTCCGCGTCCGCGATGCCCGCCTGCCGGAGCGGCTGGAAGAGCGCGCCCGGGGTGCGCCAGCCCGCGTTGCCCGCGTCCATGTAGACGCGTGTGTGCGGCAGTTGCTTCAGCCGTTGCACGGCGCCCTTGAGCAGGTCGTACCGCTCCTCATGGAACTCCTGCGGGGTGCAGCCGTCGATCAGGTGCAGCAGCGCGTCCGGCTCCAGGATCACCGTGGTGCTGCGGTCACCGATGCCCTTCGCCACGCCCTCCAGCCAGGCGCGGTACGCGTCGCCGTCCGCGGCGCCGCCCTTCGAGAACTGGCCGCAGTCACGGTGCGGGATGTTGTAGAGGACCAGCAGCGCCTCCCGGCCGGCCTTCCGGGCCGCCTCGGTGAAGCCCTTCGCCTCAGCCTCGGGGTTGTCCGGGCCGATCCACTCCCCGACCGGCTGCCGGGCGATCTTCTTGATCAGGCCGGCGTCCCTGTCGTTGCCGGCCTTGGTGTAGGCGGCGACCTGCCGGGCCGCGTTCCCGTCCGGGTTGACCCAGTAGGGGGCGCTCCCGGCGGAGCTCTTGTCGCCACCGGAGGACGGGGACGAAGAACATCCTGCGAGCAGAAGTGTCACGGCCAGCGCCGCCGCCCCCGCGCCGGACCGGCCGGTGTAATTGCCGTACATCCACTCCCCCTTGGGCGCCGGACAAGACCGGGCGAATCCATCCTGACACACCCAGACGTCGAACGACGCAGAACGACCGGTTCTGGACGTATCATCAAATATCTTTTGGATGCGGGCAGTTGGGTTTCCTACAGCGACGCGTAGTGGCGCACACGCCTCCTGCCCGGTCGGCGCCCGACGGGAAAACGGGCGGCCGGCCGGGCCAGGTGCACCTCGTCCACCGGGCGGTCCGCTACGCGGACTTGCCCGCAGACGGCTTCTCGCCGGTCAGGTACGCCGAGACGACCACATTGGCGTTGTACTCGTGCGACGCGCGGTCGAACGTGCCGCCGCAGGTGATCAGCCGCAGCTCCGCCCGGCCGTCCTTGTGGGGCCCGTAGGCCTTGTGGGCGTCGAAGCGTTCCCGGGTGAAGACCTGGACGTCCTCGATGGTGAACTCGGCGACCGAGCCGTCCGTCCGGACGACCCGGATCTTCGCGCCGGGGCGGGCCGCGCTCAGTCCGTAGAAGACGGCCGGTTTGGTCTCGGTGTCGACGTGGCCGACGAGGAGCGCGGCGCCCGCCGCGCCGGGTCGGGTGCCGCTGCCGTACCAGCCGACGGTCTGCGGTTTCGCGAACGGTGGCGGGTCGATCGCTCCCGCCTTGTCCAGGCCGCGGGCGACGACGGGGGCCCGGACTCCTATCGAGGGAATCTCGATGCGTTCCGGCGCCGCACCCTTGATCGGGGCGTGCGCCGCGGGCAGCCGTACACCGTGGGGGCGCCCGACTGCCGCGATGTCGCCGGTGGTCGGGGCGGAGCTCGCTCCGGAGCCGTCGGCGATGCCGCGGCCCCAGAGCCACAGGCCCATCAGCAGGATGGCCCAGGCCACTCCGGTGAGCAGCCGGCCGGTCCCTGCCGGGCGGTCCGAGGCGGACATCTCGTTCAGTCCGCGGTCGGGCGGCGGCGGACGCCGCGGAGGGCTACGGCGCCGGCCGCGACGGTGGCCAGGGCCAGCCCGAGCACGGCGTGCCCGGCGCCGGGGCCGTCCCGCTCGGCCGTCTGTTCAGTGAGGACGGCGGTGCCTCCGCCACCGGCCCGGACCGGAGCGACCGGGGCGAGCGGTCCGGAGCCGTCGCCTGCGGCGACAGTGACGGTGCCGGACACCCTGGTGGCGTTGTCGCCGTCACAGGTCACCCAGATGTCGTACGCGCCGGGCGTGGCGTCGGAGCGAATCCTGGCCCGGGTGAAGAGCCCGCCGCGGTCGTCTGCCGTGAGGCGCGCATCGGAGGTGAAGGCGTCGGAGATCCCTTTGGCCTCCTTGCCGTTGCAGCCGTCGACTTGCAGGTCCACGTCATCGCCGGGAGCGAGGGAGGACGGGGTCACCGAGAGGGTGGTGTGGGACTTCGAGTCCTTCGCGGTGCCGGAACCGGTGCCGGTGCCGGTGCCGGAGCCGGAGCCGGTGCCGGTTCCGGAGCCGGAGTCGGCCAGTGCGGCGGGACCGGGTATCAGGGTCGCCGCGATCACCGCGGCCCCACAGAACGTGAGGGGTATGGAACGCATCGTGAACCTCCTGATGGCAGGTTCACGCGTCCGGCGGCTTTTCGCATCCGCAGGGGTGAGGGACTGGGCCATTCAGGGCCTGCCCTTCGGATCCGGCATGATCCGAAGGGCAGGCCCTGGGCGCCGCCGGGAACGAAGGGGTGCGGGGAAGGGCCCGCAGGCGGCCCTCCCCGCACGGCGCTCAGCTCACGTCGACGAGGTCGACCAGGTCGGCTATGGAGTCGACGACCGTGGAGGGCCGGAACGGGTAGCGGTCGATGTCGGCGGGGGTCGTCAGGCCGGTCAGCACCAGGAAGGTGTGCATGCCCGCCTCCAGGCCGGCGAGCACATCGGTGTCCATCCGGTCGCCGATCATGGCGCTGGTCTCGGAGTGGGCACCGATCGCGTTCAGACCGGTGCGCATCATCAGCGGGTTGGGCTTGCCCGCGAAGTACGGGTCCTTACCGGTGGCCTTGGTGATGAGCGCGGCGACGGCCCCGGTGGCGGGCAGCGGGCCCTGGGCCGACGGGCCGGTCTCGTCGGGGTTGGTGCAGATGAAGCGGGCCCCGCCGTTGATCAGCCGGATCGCCTTGGTGAGCGCCTCGAAGCTGTACGTACGGGTCTCCCCGAGGACGACGTAGTCCGGCTCCTGGTCGGTGAGGACGTACCCGATGTCGTGCAGCGCGGTGGTGAGTCCGGCCTCGCCGATGACATACGCGGTGCCGCCGGGCCGCTGGTCGTCGAGGAACTTCGCGGTGGCCAGTGCGGAGGTCCAGATGTTCTTGACCGGGACGTCGAGACCCATGCGTGCCAGCCTGGCGTGCAGGTCGCGCGCCGTGTAGATCGAGTTGTTGGTGAGGACCAGGAACGGCAGCCCGGACTCCCGCAGCCGCTTGATGAAGGCGTCCGCCCCCGGGATCGGCGTGCCCTCGTGGATGAGGACTCCGTCCATGTCGGTGAGCCAGGATGTGATCGGCTTGCGCTCTACCATGTGGGACTCCTGCCGTACGCCGTGTGCGGGGACGCCGGCGGCACCGCGTTGTGCAGCGCCGACATCCCCGATTTTAGAGGTACGGGCAGGTGGCAGAGGGCGGCGGCGGTCCCGTACCCGATCCGGGACAATCCGAATCCGGACTCCCAGCGGAAATGCGCTCAACTCCCCACCTTCGCGGGGAGTTGAGCTTGGACCGACCGGCACATGGGGGGACGCCGCCCCCCATGTGCCGGTCGGCCTTGTGTCCAGACCCGTTATCTTTCCGATGCGGATCAGCGGTCGTCCCTACGGGTGCGATGACCCGCGGAGCAGGGGTTCAGCTGCCGGTGGCGGTCTTCCAAGCGCCGACGTAGTCGTCCAGGTGAGTGCCGATGTCCGACCAGTCCGGCTCGAAGACCTCCACGCCGTCCATCAGACCGCTCAGCGCGGTCGCGTTGGCGTCGGTGGCCTCGACGTCCTTGCGGGCGGAGAAGCCGCCGCCGACCGCGCTGACATCCTTCTGCGCCTGCTCGGAGAGCATGAAGTCGAGCAGCTTCTTGCCGTTGGCGCTGTGCGGGGCCTTGTCGACCAGTCCGGCCGCGTACGGCAGGGCGAAGGTGGTGGGCTTGGAGCCGGCCTTGGCGGGGAACCAGATGCCGAGGTTCGGCATGTCCTTGGACTGGGCGTAGTTCATCTGGACGTCACCGTTGGCGACGAGGAGTTCGCCCTTGTCCACCTTGGGGGCGAGCTTGCCGGTGGAGGCGGACGGGCCGACGTTGTTGGCCTGGAGCTTCTTCAGGTACTCCATCGCCGGCTCCTTGCCGCCGAAGTCGTGCATGGCCTTGATGAGGACGGCCGTGCCGTCACCGGCGACTCCGGGGGTGGAGTACTGGATCTTCTCCTTGTACTTCCCGTCGAGGAGCTGCTCCCAGGTGGTGGGCGCGGTCTTCAACTCCTTCTTGTTGTAGACGAACCCGAAGTAGTTGTTGACGACCGAGGTCCACTTTCCGTCAGACGCCTTGTCCGCGGCGTCGACCTGGTCGGAGCCGGCCGGTTCGTACGCCGCCAGGAGGCCCTTGGAGTCGGCCTGCTGGATGAACGGCGGAAGGGTGACGAGGACGTCGGCCTGGGTGTTGGACTTCTCGCGGACGGCGCGCTGCACCATCTCGCCGGAGCCGCCCTCGACGTACTTGACCTTGATGCCGGTCTTCTTCTCGAAGTCCTTGAAGACCTTGTCGTACCAGCCGTCGCCGTTCTCGCCCTTGAGCCCGTCGGCGCTGTAGACGGTGACGACCTTCTCGTCGGAGGCGGTGGAGGACCCGCCGCAGGCGGAGAGGGTGGCGGCGAGGGCGAGGCAGCCGGTGACGGCGGCTGCCGGCTTGAGGAAGTTCTTGCGCATGGGTGTCGTATCTCCTGGGAGGTGAGTAAGAGACCGCGTATATGGGTGGGGTGGATGCAGGAGCGGGCGGTCTCAGTGCGGGGGTGTCAGCGGTACGAGGCCCTGGTGCGGATGCGGGCGACGCCGAGGAGGACGAGCAGCGTCGTCCCCATGAGGACCACTGCGACAGCGGCACCGGTGAAGAGCGAGCCGCGGTCGGTCGCCGCGAAGATCTGCACCGGAAGCGGTGTCCAGTCCGGCGGGTAGAGCATCATCGTGGCGCTCAACTCGCCCATGGACAGGGCGAAGCAGAGCCCTGCGGCCGCTGTGAGGGCGGGCAGCAGGAGTGGCAGTCTGATCCGCCACAGGACATAGGACGGGCGGGCGCCGAGACTGGCCGCCGCCTGTTCGTACATCGGGTCAAGACGCACTATTGCGGCTGAAACCGACTGATAGGCAAACGCTGTGACAAGAATGGTGTGCGCCAGGATCACGATCCAGCGCGTTCCGTTGAGCAGCATCGGCGGCTTGCTGAACGCGACGAGCACGGCGAGACCGACGACGACGGACGGCACGGCGACCGGCAGCATGAACAGCCCGTCCAGGAGCCGGCGTCCGCGCCTTCGCAGCGAGGCGGCGGCGAGCGCGGCCCAGGCGCCCACGGCGAGGGCGAGCAGGCTGGCGCTGACGGCGGTGATCAGGCTGGTGGTGAGGGCCTGGAGCGAGTCGCCGCTGGTGGCGGCCTTGTAGTGCTCGGTGGTCAGCCCCGACGGGAAGGCGCCGGACCAGTTGGTGGTGAACGACGCGGCGACGATCACCAGCAGCGGCACCGCGAACAGCGGGACGAAGAGCAGGAAGAACACGGCCCAGGTGGCCCACTTCCCGGTACGGCTATGCACCAACACGGCGGCTCACCATCCGATACAGGCTGTAGAGACCGACGGAGATCGCGATGTTGACGACGGCGACGACGCAGGCGGCCGGGTAGTCGGACTCCAGGATCGCTTTGCTGTAGACCAGCATCGGCAGGGTCGTGACGCCTTTCGCGCCGGTGAACAGCACGATGCCGAACTCGTTGAGGCACATCACGAGGACGAGGGAGCCGCCCGCGGCGAGCGCCGGGAGCGCCTCCGGGAGGATCACCTGCCGCACGATCCGGGCCGGCCTCGCGCCCAGGGAGGACGCCACCTCCAGTTGTGCGGTGTCGAGCTGGGAGAACGCGGCGAGCAGCGGCCGCATCACGAACGGGGTGAAGTACGTGATCTCGGCGAGAAGGACACCCCACGGGGTGGTGAGGAAGTGGAAGGGCCCGTCCGCCGCCCCGGTGACATCCGTCCAGACGCCGTTGGCCATGCCGACGGTGCCGTAGATGAACAGCAGGGCGAGGGTGATCAGGAAGGACGGGAAGGAGAGGAAGACGTCGATGAACTTGGCGACCGCCCGGCCGCCGGGAAACGGTACGAAGGCGATCACCAGCGCGAGGACGAAGCCCAGCACCAGACAGCCGACCGTCGAGCCGACGGCGAGCCAGACGGTGGTGGTCAGTGCCGAGCGGAACGACGCGGAGGCGAAGACGTCGCCGTACGGGGCGAGCGAGGTACCGCCCTCGTCCGGGCTGACGGACTGCTGGACGACGAGGGCCAGCGGGTAGAGGAAAACGACGGCGAGGACGGCGACGGGCGGGAGCGCCCAGACGAGACCACTCAAGCCCGTCCGGCGATTGGGGACAAGGCGGCTGCCGGACGCACCCGAGGACACGTCTGGGGCCACGGCGCTAGCCATGAGCCCCTCCCCCGAATCCGGCGCCCGTCGGCAGCAGCACCGCGTCCTCGGCGGCGAAGTGCAGGGTGACCTTGTCGCCGAGCGGCGGGGTCTCGCGCAGCTCGCGCAGGTCGGCCTTGATCCGGTGTCCGTGGACGTCGACGTACAGCCGGTGGGTGGAGCCGCGCCACTGGACCTCGGCGAGAGTGCCGGTCAGCGCGTTGGGGCCGTCACCGAGTCCGACCAGATGGGGCCGGACGCAGAGGGTTGCGGTGACGCCGCCGGCCACCTCGCCGGTCGGTACGGCGAGTGCGTGCCCGGCGAAGTCCACGGCGCCGGTGGTGCCTGCGACGGTGACCGGCAGCAGGTTGGCATTGCCCACGAACGACGCGGTGAACTCCGTACGCGGGCGGCGGTACAGCTCCTGCGGGGTGCCGCAGTCCTGGAGCCGCGCCTTGTCCATGACCGCGATCCGGTCGGCGAGGGTCAGCGCCTCGACCTGGTCGTGCGTGACGTACAGGATGGAGACGTCCGGCAACTCCCGGTGCAGCCGTGCCAGTTCGGCGAGCATCCCGGAGCGCAGCTGGGCGTCGAGCGCGGAGAGCGGTTCGTCGAGCAGCAGCACGCCGGGGCGGATGGCGAGCGCGCGGGCGATGGCGACGCGCTGCTGCTGTCCGCCGGAGAGCTCGCGCGGGTAGCGCGTGGCGTACGCGGCCATGCCGACGAGTTCGAGGGCTTCGGCGACCCGCTCGGGGATCTCCGCCTTCGCGACCTTGCGGGCCTTGAGGCCGAAGGCGACGTTGTCCCGGACCCTCATGTGCGGGAACAGGGCGTACTGCTGGACGACCATGCCGATGCCGCGCTTGTGCGGCGGCAGGCCGGTGACGTCGCGGTCGCCGATCCGGACCCGCCCGGAGACGGGCTGGACGAAGCCGGCGACGGCGCGCAGGGCCGTGGTCTTGCCGGACCCGGAGGGCCCGAGCAGGGCCATGACCTCGCCGGGTTCCACGGTGAGGTCGAGCCGGTCGAGGACGATGTTCCCGCCGTACGCGACGCTGACCTGGTCGAACCGGATGCCGCTGCCCTGGGTGGCCCCGCCGGTCATGCTTCCGCCCGGGCGATGAGGTCCGGCAGCTCGGCGATCGAGCCGAGTACGTGCGTTGCGCCGTTGCGCTGCAGCTGGTCCTTGTCGTGTGCGCCGGTCAGCACACCGGCGACGATCCCGGCGCCGGAGCGTACGCCGCTGAGCATGTCGTACGAGGTGTCCCCCGCGACAACGATCTGCTGGACGCCGTCCACGGCCCCGGTGCGCAGGAACGCGGCGAGGACCATGTCCGGGTAGGGGCGGCCGCGGCCGCCCGCGTCGGCCGGGCAGAGGGTCAGGGCGACCAGGTCCTGCCAGCCGAGCGCGGTGAGGATCGCGTCCTGGGTGGTGCGGGCGAAACCGGTGGACAGGACCACGGTCCGCCCTTCGCCCGTGAGTCGCTCGATGGCTGCGCGGGCACCCGGGACCGGCGCGATGCGGCCGCCGTCGACCAGCTCCGCGTAAGCCTCCTCGAAGGCGAGGTTGGCCCGCTGGGCCTTGTCCTCGTCGCCGAAGAGGTGCCGGAAGACGGAGATTTTGGACTCGCCCATGGTGGCGCGCACATAGGCGAGTTTCTCGGCGTGGTCGGCGGAGCCGGGAGTCACGCCGAGGCGCCCGGCGGCGGCGCCGAAGGCCTGCTCGACGAGGCCGCCGTCGGCGACGGTGGTCCCGGCCATGTCGAGGACGACGAGATTCAGCTTGTCGGTGTTGCTCAACTTCTTCACCAGCCCAGTTCGTTGGCGGTCGTTTCGGCGATGGCGGGCGAGCAGGTCATGCCGCGGCCGCCCGGCCCGGTGACCAGCCAGACGCCGTCCCGCACCTGCTGGCGGTGGACGACCCGGCTGGTGTCGGTGCACTGGGCGTAGACCCCGGCCCAGCGGTGGCGGATCCTCGGCAGCGGGCGGCCGAGGAAGGACTCGACGACCCGGGTGAGGTGCTCGTACGGCTCCTCGACGACGTCGAACGCGAACGGGTGCTCGTACTCGTGGGTGTCGCCGATGGTCAGTCCGCCGTCCCGGCGCTGCACCATCAGCAGCTGCATCCCGTGCTCGGCCGCGGTCGGCGCCTGGGCCTGGCCGGCGTTGAGGGCGTCGAGTGCCTCGCTCCGGTACGCCGGGTAGTAGCGGAAGCTGTCGGCGTCGGCGACGGACGTGGTGAGCGTTTCGCCCAGCGGGTCGGTCTGCATCATCTGGAGGCGGACGCGGCGCACGGGCAGTTCGGGTCCGGCCAGCTCGCGGACGAGGCCGCCGAGCCAGGCGCCGGTGCACAGGATGACGGCGTCACCGGTGTGCACGTCGCCGTGGTCGTCGCGGACGGAGGCGGTACCGACGACCTCTCGGACCTCGCGGCCGCCGAGGAACGTGTACCGGCCGGACGCCACCAGCCTCTGCTTCAGGGCCAGTTGCGCAGTGCGCGGCTCGACGGCGGCGTCCCGCTCGCACCACAGGGCGGCGACGAAGTCACTGCGAAGCGCGGGGTTGATCGCACGGGCCTCGCCGGCCGTCAGCAGCTTGTAGCCGCGGGCCGCGGCGTCGGGGCGGGCGACGGCCGCCTCGGCGACGGCGATCTCCAGCTCGGTGCGGAGCGGGGTCAGCGAACCGCAGGGCCGGAAGCCCAGGCCGGGCACCTGCTCGCCGATGCCCTCCCACAGTTCACGGGCGCGCAGCGCGGTCTCCAGCTCTTCGCCGCCGGCCCGGCCGCTGACCCAAATCTGTCCGAAATTGCGGAGTGATGCTCCGCGTGCCTCGCTCTCGCGCTCGATCTGTACGACCTCGTGGCCGCGGTTCACTGCGTGCCAGGCGTGCATGGTTCCCACCACGCCGGCTCCTACGACGATGACTCTCACGACGGCCACGCTCCTGGCGGCGAATGACTCGTACAGATCGGCAGGGCGACGGGAAGGTGAACCGGGACCCAATGTTGGCCTAGACCCGTTACCTTCTCGTGATCAATGCGAGTCGATTGCCGCGCTGTGCCGCTCAGCCCTGGCGGCCCAGGTGTGCGGTGAAGGAGAACCGGTCGCCGCGGAAGAGCGTGCGCACCCGCTCCAGCGGCTGCCCGCCCGTGTCCCGCGAAACGCGGTGGAGCAGCAGCATGGGCAGGGCGGGCGGCGTACCGATCAGCAGCGCCTCGCGCGGGGTGGCGAGCACGGTCTCGATCCGCTCGTCCGCGTCGCCGAAAGTGATCCCGAGCCGGTCGTGGAGGTAGGCGTAGAAGGAGGAGTCGGGGTCGAACTCCGTGTCCAGGTCCGGCACGCGGGCGACGGAAACGTATGTGCTCTCCAGGCCGACCCGGTCGTCGTCGGCGAGCAGCACACGCTCCAGGTGCCAGACCGGATCGCCCCGCTCGACGCCGGTCTCGGCGGCGAGTGCGGCGGGACAGGGGAACTGCTCCAGGCCGATGAGGTGACGGCCCGGCGTCCGCCCCTGGCGGCGTACGCCCTCCGTGTAGCTCGCGAGGGAGAGCGGCTGCTCCAGTTTGGGCCCCGCGACGACGGTGCCGCGGCCCTGACGGGCGAGGCGGCCCTCCAGCAGGAGTTCGCGCAGCGCCTGCCGCACGGTCTCGCGCGACACCTCGTAGCGGATCGCGAGATCACGCTCGGTGGGCAGCATGCCGCCCTCACCCAACTCCTCTATGAGGACGGAGACATGGGCCTTCACGGCGTAGTACTTGGGGATACGGCCGTGCTCCGGGATGCCGGAACGGATCGGTGCGCCAGGTGTCTGGTCGTGCAGGTAGTCCACCGCGCGATGGTGGCAGACGGACATGAACGACGGTGAACGTTTCGGGGCCCGCAGGTCAACGGCGGGTGCGGCGGAGCCGCCGCGCCCCTCTCAGGGCGGTCACACCGCCGGCCAGACAGAGCCCGGCGGCGAGACCCTCGGCCCGGACGACGGCCCCTGGTCCGGTCCTGGCGAGTTCGGGCGGGCCCTGCGGATCCCGGGCGGTGGTCGGCGCCTCTCCGGAGGCGCTGAGACCGGACGTGTCACCGGTTCCGCCGTCGCCGCCGTCGACCCCACCCGCGTCGCCGGTTCCGCCGACGCCACCACCACGGTCGACCCCAGCGGTGTCGCCGGATCCCCCGATGCCACCATTGCCGTCGGCTCCACCCATGTCAGCGGTTCGACCGATGCCACCACCACCGTCGACACCGCCCGCATCACCGGTTTTCGGGGCAGCGCTGCCGCGGGGCGGTTCGGGCAGCACGTCCCCCTCTCGACGGGAATCGCCGACGTCACCCGTACCTCCCGTGACTTCACCACCGGTATCGCCACCACCGGTGTCGCCACCGTCGCCCTCGTCCTCGACCACGTCGAAGACGTAGTCGTCGGACTCGCCGACCCAGTCCCCGTCGTCACCCGCCGACGTCCTCTTGCCGCCGTCGTCATCCGCGGCCTGTTTACGCTGGACGATCGCGGCCTTGGCGATGATCCGATTGGGGTCGGTGTCGGAGGTGAACGCCATCCGGACCAGGACGCTGACGGTGCGCCCCGCAGGGATGGTGAAGCCGCCGAAGGTGTCGGCGCCGTCGCCGCCGAAGACGCCGATGTGCTCATCGCGGTCGGTCGTCTCCCAGGTGACGCGGTGCGGGACATCGGGGCGGTCCGGTTCGGAGAACTCCATCTGGATCTGGTCGGAGGTCAGCTGCTGGTCCTCGTCGGTGAGGACCAGAACCGGGTGGATGGAGCTGCAGGGCTTCGAGGTCGTATTGGTCAGATCGAGGAACCAGGTGCCGTATCCCCCGCCGGACGCATACGTCTCCGGGCCGCCGCGGATCCGGGTCGCGATCGGGAAGTCGGCCGCCGTCGGGTCACCGCAGGTGGGCTCCTGGTCGGCGGTGACGGCGACGGGCACCGCGGCGGCGTCGGCGGACGCGCCGCCGAGCACGACGGCGGGGACGACGGACACCGCGGCCAGTCCGAGGGCGATTCCGTGGCGCGGCCGGGGAGGGGGAGGCGTGGGAGGCATTGGGGGGACACCCTTTGCTGCTCGCGAAACGGCCGGATCGCCCCGTGCCCGGAGTTCACCGGTTGTGGAGTGACGCTGCCACGCCGGCGCGACCCAACGGGCGCCGACATGCCCGGGGTCCGCCCAGTCGAGCGACCCGAACCGCTCGAACGGCCCCAGTCCTGCCTGCCAGGCGTCGCCCGGCAGGCAGGACTGTCGAAACACGCCCTACACCCCGGCGCCGCCGAGTCGCCCGAACAGCGGGGCAAGGACGAGCTGGGCGGCCCCCTCGGCGACCGGCCGGTCCCCGCCCGCGGTCATGACGAGGGGCACGGCCGCACCGATGCCGTCACGCCGGACGCGCTCACCGATCACGGCCCGGACCCCACTGACGTACGTATCGGGGTCGGCGTCGACGGTGCGGCCGCCCAGCACCACCCGGTCGATGTCGAGCAGCCCGACAAGGTTGGCGGCGCCGGTCCCGAGCACCCGTGCGGCCTCCGCGGCGTCGCCGCCCGAGACGGCGGCGAGGCAGAGCGCCTCGATACAGCCGCGCCCGCCGCAGCTGCACAGGGGCCCGTCCAGCAGCACGGTCTGATGCCCGAACTCACCGGCCCCGGTACGGGCCCCGCGGTGCACGGCCCCACCGAGCACGAGCCCGGCGCCGAGCCCGGTCCCGAGATGCAGATACGCGAAGTCCCCCGGCCCGTCGGCCCGCAGGGCGAGCCCGAGAGCGGCGGCATTGGTGTCCTTGTCGACGACGACGGGCAACCCGGTGCGCGTGGTGAGAGCGTCCCGGAGCGGAAACCCGTCCCACTGCGGAAACCCGGTGACGCGATGCAGCACACCGCCCCGGTGATCAAGCGGCCCGGGCACGGCGACACCCAGCCCGAGCACGGTGGACGGCGCAGCCACCGGGGAGGCCGCGTGCGGTCCGGAGCCGGTCCCGTCGGGGGTGGTGGGCGCGGAGCCGCCCGGCCCCGCTTCCGCGGCCTCGCCCGAGCCCGACTCGCCCAGCACCAGCTCCACCTGTCGCACGGCAGCGGCTACCACCTCGCCCGCCGGTGCGCCGAAGTCCAGCGGTGCCCTGCGGCTCGCCACGACCGTGCCCGCGAGGTCGACCAGGACCACCGTCAGTTCGTCCCGGTCCAGGTGCAGCCCCACCGCGTGTCCCGCGTCCGGAACCAGGCGCAGCACCGTGCGTGGCTTGCCGCCCGTGGAGGCGCGGTGGCCCGCCTCCCTCGCCAGGCCTTCCGCCCGCAGCCGGGCGGTGATCTTGCTGACGGCCTGCGGGGTGAGCCCCGTCCGTTCCGCCAGCTCCAGCCGGCTGATCCCGCGCTCGCCCGCGACACGCAGCAGATCCAGCACGAGCGCCGCGTTGTGGCTGCGCAGTGTCGGTAGGTTCGCCCCGGTGTTACTCATGTTCACCGCCCCATTGTCTCCCTCGCTTGCACTTTGGCAACAGCGTTGCTTAAGTGGATTGCATGACTGGCATCACGACACCCGGGACGCCCGGCTCCCCCCTCCGCGTCGGACTCGTCGGCTACGGCCTGGCGGGCTCCGTCTTCCACGCCCCGCTGATCGCCGCGACCGAGGGACTGGCCCTCGACACGGTCGTCACGTCGAACGAGGAGCGGCGGGCCCAGGCCCGTGCCGAATTCCCGGACGTCCGGTTCGCCGCGTCGCCCGACGAGCTGTGGGCGCGCGCCGACGAGCTGGACCTGATCGTGATCGCCTCCCCCAACAAGACCCACGTCCCGATCGCGACCGCCGCGCTCGAAGCCGGTCTGCCGGTCGTCGTGGACAAGCCGATCGCCGGCACGGCCGCCGAGGCGCGCGCGCTCGCCGCGCTGGCGCAGGAGCGCGGGCTGCTGCTGTCCGTCTTCCAGAACCGCCGCTGGGACAACGATTTCCTGACGCTCGCCCAGCTGATCGCGGACGGCGAGCTCGGTGACGTACAGCGCTTCGAGTCCCGTTTCGAGCGGTGGCGCCCGCAGCTCAAGGGCGGCTGGCGCGAGTCGGGCGACCCGGAGGAGATCGGCGGACTGCTGTACGACCTGGGCAGCCACGTCGTCGACCAGGCGCTCGTGCTGTTCGGCCCGGCGGTGCGGGTGTACGCGGAGTCCGACGTACGCCGGCCCGGCGCGGTCACCGACGACGACACGTTCCTCGCGATCACCCATGCGAACGGGGTCCGCTCGCATCTGTACGTCAGCGCCACCACCGCCCAGCTCGGGCCGCGCTTCCGCGTGCTCGGTTCGCGGGCCGGTTATGTGAAGTACGGTCTCGACCCGCAGGAGGCCGCCCTGCGTGAGGGCCACCGCCCGTCCGCCGCCGCTTCCGGCTGGGGCGAGGAGCCCGAGGCGCTGTGGGGCCGGGCCGGTTCGGGCGAGTCGCCGCTGACCGGTGGCGGCATCCCGGTCCGCACCCTGCAGGGCGACTACCCGGCGTACTACGCGGCGGTCGCCGACGCGGTGCGCGGAAAGGGCGAGAATCCGGTGACGGCACTGCAGGCCGCCGCGGCTCTGGACGTCCTGGAGGCCGCCCGCCGCTCGGCCCGCGAGGGCGTCGCCGTCACCCTGTCCACCGTTTCCGAGGAGCAGCCCGCATGAACCCCACCGCTCCGACCATCTCCGAGCTCATCGCGCAGGAGCGCCGGCTGACACTGCCGCATTTCAGTTACGACGACGCGTACGCGCTCGGCGGGCTGCTCGTCTCCATGGCCCGGGAGCGCCACGCGCCGGTCGCGATCGACATCCGGCGCGGTGCCCAGCAGCTGTTCCATGCCGCGCTGCCCGGTTCGAGCGCGGACAACGACGCGTGGATCGACCGCAAGCGCAAGGTCGTCGAGCGGTACGGCGAGAGCTCGTACCTGGTCGGGACCCGGTTCCGGGCGAAGGGGACGACGTTCGAGGACTCCTCGCGGCTGGACCCGGACATGTACGCCGCGCACGGCGGTTCGTTCCCGATCGCGGTCGAGGGCGCGGGCGTGATCGGCTCGGTCACCGTGTCCGGGCTGCCGCAGGCGGAGGACCACGCGCTGGTCGTGGAGGCGCTGGAACAGTTCGCCACCACGATGTCCGACTGAGCCGGCTGACACGGCCGAGACGGCCGACATGAGACGACGGAGGGGTGGCCCGCCGCACCAGCGGCACACCACCCCTCCGACCTTTACGCGACGGCTACGCGTCCTTCAGCTCCTGCCGCTGCCGCCCCAGCCCCTCGATCTCCAGCTCGACGACATCCCCCGCCCGCAGATACGGCTTGGGATCCGGCTGCCCCAGGGCCACGCCCGCGGGCGTACCGGTGTTGATGACATCGCCCGGGTACAGCGTCATGAACTGGCTGAGGTAGCGGACCACCTCGCCCACCGGGAAGATCTGGTCGGCGGTCGTGCCGTTCTGCTTCAGTTCGCCGTTGACCCAGAGCTTCAGCGGCAGCGCCTGCGGGTCGGGGACCTCGTCGGCCGTCACGAGCCACGGCCCCAGCGGGTTGAACGTCTCGCAGTTCTTGCCCTTGTCCCAGGTGCCGCCGCGCTCGATCTGGAACTCGCGCTCGGAGACGTCGTGCGCGACCGCGTACCCGGCGACGTGGCCGAGCGCTTGCTCGGCGGAGTCCAGATAACGGGCGGTGCGGCCGATGACGACGGCGAGCTCGACCTCCCAGTCGGTCTTGACGCTGCCGCGCGGCACCAGCACCGTGTCCTCGGGTCCGACGACGGTGTCCGGCGCCTTGAAGAAGAGGATCGGTTCGGCCGGAATCGCCGCTCCGGTCTCGGTGGCGTGGTCGTGGTAGTTCAGCCCGATGCACACGATCTTGCCGATGCGGGCGAGCGGCGGCCCGACCCGCAGCCCCTCGGCGTCGAGTGCGGGCAGCTCGCCGGGCGCGGCCGCGGCGGCCCGCACCCGCGCCAGCGCGGAATCGTCGGCGAGCAGGGCGCTGTCGATGTCGGTGACGATTCCCGACAGGTCACGCAGGGTTCCGTCCCGGTCCAGCAGCGCCGGCCGTTCCGCACCTGCCGTACCCACACGAAGCAGCTTCAACGGTCTTTCTCCTTGGTCGAGATCGGGCCCGTCGGATGGGTGGCGGCCATCGCAGGCCTAGCCGATCCTCCAAGACATCGGATCACTCTGCAAGGCCCTGTTCACACCCTGGACCGGCGCACTCGCCCCGCCGGTTGGCTACCGATAGCGCCCCACCCACTGTGGCTGCCCGGATGGGGAATCCTCAACGTCCGCCGCTGTCCGGGCGGGTACCGGCACATCACGCTGACCATGCTCGCCATCTTCACGTGGCTGGGCGTGGTCGGCGGCCTGCCGGGCACGGCTGCGGGGATCCTGATCGCCGACTACGGAGCCTGGATAGGCTGCCCTCACGATCACAGGGGAGGGATCAGGGGATGGTCTTCCGCAGACTGTTCGGGTTCGGGGACGACGGGAACGCCCCGGAGCCGCCGGAGATCGACACGCAGATCACCACGCTCGCCCCACTGCCCGGACACCCCATCGAGGGGGAGATCGTCCTGAAGGGCGGCAGCCGGGGCATCGCGATCGAGTACTTCTACCTGACGGTCGTGGCCAAGGTCCGTGACAACGGGGGCACCCCCAAGGACCTGGAGATGACCAGGCTGGACGTCCGGCGCGGCCATTTCGGCGTGGCGCCTGGGACGGAGGAGCGGGTCCCGTTCAGCGGGCGCCTGCCGTGGGAGTGCCCGGTCACCGAACTGGGCGGCCAGACCCTCGGCGTCGACCTGTCGCTGACCACCCAGCTCGACACGGGCAACTCTCCGGTCCGGGACCTGGACTTCCTGCACGTGACGGCGCCGCCGCTGTACGAGGCGGTCCTGGACGCGTTCGCCGAGGAGGGCTACCGCGGCGCCGACTCCCAGGTGATCTTCGATTACATCCCTGGCGTCGAACAGCACCGCCCGCACTATCAGACCTTCTTCGTCACCCACCCCGCGCGGGGCCTGGACCGGCTCGGGGAGCTGGAGGTCGTCTTCCTGCAGAATGCGGTCGGCGCCATGGTGCACGTTCGCCGCGCCGCCCGCTCCCAGCTCGACTGGAAGGACAAGCCCCTGACGCGGTCCTTCCCGGCCGCGCACCACGAGGTGGGGCAGGTCGACTTCGGGGAGCGGGTGCGCAGGGTCCTCGCCGGCCTAGCCGCTGTGGACGGCTAAGGGCTGTCTCGTAAGTAGGCGTTACTTAGCCTGCGGGTGGTGGCGCGGCCGCCTTCAAGGTGACGTCGAAGGCGTTCTCGGACTTCGTCGAGGCAGCGGCCCGCGGCTCGCGCTGACGCATA